>JANOJI010000071.1:0-19215 GCA_031408175.1 Ilumatobacteraceae bacterium | reverse complement strand
CAGCAACGGGCGGCGACCGCGTGATACGGCCAGTACTCAACGGTAAGCAGGGCGAGGTCGCGATGGGCGGCTTCGGCCAGTCGAGCGGGTACGAGCCCTGCTGCAGCATGCCGACGAATGATGTTGGCACTCTCGAACGCGGCGACTGATGGTGCACCAAGTTCCATACTGGCGACCGCGCGCGCGGCCCACTCACCGAAGTCGTGGTCCGACAAGAGGGCTGCAACAAGAACGCTGGAGTCGATGACGATCATCGACGGTCTTCGTCGCGCGCCTTCAGGATCTGCTCGACCGTGGGTCCGGGCTCGGCGAGTCGCTGCCGCGCTCGAGTAATCAGCTCGGCGTTGTTGGGTCGTTCACTGAGGACGATCAGCTCGGACAGTAGAAACTCCTGCAGGGACCAGCCTTTGGCTGCCGCCCGTGAGGCGAGTTCGTTGCGTACCTGGTCAGGGACATTGCGAATGGTGACAGCCACCGGCATGCCTGCAATGTAGCATCATGAGCAGCAGTCTGCATGCACAAGGGACTGGTCAGCACTCGATCGCGGGATCAGGTACAACCGCTGATCTCGGGATGTTCGAATCTGGCGAAGTGTTCGTCGGTGATACGGCCGGTGTGTCCGCCGATGTGTCCGACGGTGTAGCCACGCCCCTGAAGATGTCGAGAATGGCCTTCATGGCGGGGGAGTCCTTGTGCCAGATCAACACGGCGGAGCCGGCGATTGTCGTGCCGGTCGCCTCGATCTGGTAGCCGCGGATATCGGCGGGATTCAATGAGCGAATCGCCCCGACGAACTCCATCATCTTGGCGATCGTCAGCCCGGTGTCGACGACTACGTCATCGCGGTACGCCGCGTACAGCGCGTTGATCACCGTCGGCGTCAGCACGTCAGAGCTCGATGCGCTCGCCAACGCACGCCTCACAAAGTCCTGCTGCCGTGCAATTCGGCCGAAGTCGGACGAGGGATCCTCGTGCCACAATCCGGTTGCACCATCCATGTACTGGAGATGCCGGGATCGCACATAAGCGAGCGCCTCGTCGCCTCCGAACGAGGTGCACCCCGGTTGCGGGACGTCCAGCCCGGTGTGCTCGTCGCGCACGGCGTACGGCATTGGGACAGTGACACCTCCGACGGCATCGACGAGTTTCGTGAACGCGCAGAAGTCGAACTGCACGAAGTGGTCGACCGGTATCTGGAATTCGCTCAGGAGTGTGTCGATCAACATCTGCGGATCGTCGAGTGTGTAGGTGCTGTTGATGCGGCGACTCCCGCCACCGGGAATCTCGATCCACAGGTCTCTCGGGAGTGACAGAACCGATGCTTGGTTGGTCGAGGGGTCGAGTCGCATCACCATGATCGTGTCGGCGCGCCCTCCGCTGCTGGGCGAGACGCCGAAAGCCTTCGCGTACGGCGAGTCAGCATCGACGCACGCGTTGTCGTCGAGGCCGACGATCAGCAAGTTCGTCGCGTCCGGCTCGGCGACCGGGAATGTGTCGGAAGGGCCAGAATCCGGCGAGCTGCTGAGGTCGACGGGATCAGTCTCCGCGGTGCGGCTGTCACCTGTCGGAACATCGGGTTGCGCGGCGATGTCGACTCCGCGCCGTTCGTAGGCACCGAAGAACGCTGGTGCAGCAACCGCGAGGCATAGGACACCGCCGGCCGCCCGCACAGCCGCCTGATTGCGGCGGTGTCTGATGAAGCGCCGCGAGGTGCCGGCGAAGAAGGATTCCCCCGCTTCGAATCCGTCGAGATCGTCGAGCCGTTCGAACATCACTTGCCTCCTTGCGAATCGTCGAGAATCAGCCGCAGATGCCTGGTGCCACGACTGAGATGCGACTTGATCGTCCCCGGCGAACATCCGAGCAGCGCAGCCACATCGGCCTCGCTGAGATCTGCGATGTAGCGCAACACGACTGCCTCGCGTTGCCGTTTCGGTAAGCCCAGCAGTGCACGCTGGAGGTCGAGTCGTTCGATCATGATCACCTCGGTATCCACCTGTCGGGCGGTCGGTAGCGCTGGCTTGCGTCGACGAAGTAGATCGATCGCCAGATTTCCCGCAACGCGCGCCACCCACGGCTGCCGGTACTCGGCGATCCTTGCCCATCGCTGGTATGCGCGAGCCAATGACTCCTGGGCGATGTCCTCAGCCGCCGAGCGATTGCCCAGAATCCGGTAGGCAACTCGATAGGCGATGCCGGCGAGGTCGCTGAACTCGTCGTCGAACCGCGGGTGTTGCATCGTGATATCTAACGCACGCAGCCGATGTTTGGTTTACGGCACCGGGATCCAGACCAGGGCGAGGTGGGTGACTGTGACGTCGGTGCGTTCCAACCCGACCTGCAGCATGGTGATGTTCTTCGCCGTTGCCATCCACTTGGCATCGATGTCGGTGACGTCCTGGGTCAACTCAACTTCGAGTTCCTCGAGCTGCTGATGCAGGGCTTCGAGCTTGTTCTCGGCGGCATCCAATCGATCGCCGGCCGCGGCCGTTCGCGTCCGTCGGCCGGCGGCGCCGCCCGCCTTGCCCAGAATCGAACCGAGCAGACCGCCACGACTGCGGCGCCCGCCGAGCAGACCGCCGAGGATCGAGCCAGCCGTCGAGAGCATCTCTTCGCTGCGGCGACCCTTCTGCTGGGTCTCCAGGAGTTCGGCACGATCCTCTGCTGCTTGGATCTGACCCTGCAGTCGCGTGACCTTGTCGGAGTACTTGGTGCGAAGCGCAGCTGTTTCCCTGTCGGCGAGATCGTTGGCAGCCGTGAGGCAGCGAGTCGTGAACTCGTCGTTGCTCTCGCCCGGTCGCCCGTACATCTTCAACTCACGATTGGCCTGCAGGTCGACCGTGCGCGACCTGACGAGGCAATCGATCAGGTCTCGCTCGACCCGGGTCCAGAACGTCTTGTTCTTCACGGCGGCGTTTGGCAACCGATACACGCATGGACTTGGTGCCTCGGTTCGCAGATCACGATCGTCGTAGTCGACAGCGATGCAAGAGGAGACGTCGACTGGATCCACGAGTGGGAACACGACGGCCTCGTATTCGGCGTCGTGCACGAGGTCGGCTTTGTCGTCGTCGTAGCGGAGGGCGACGCGGGCGACAACAGAGGCCTCGTAGCGCGCACCGTGCGGGTCGCCGCCGACGGTCGCCAGCCACGGTGATGCGACGTCGGCCCAGCGCACGGCGACGCCGGGAGCCACCTCCGGCACGAGCGATATCTCATCGTGTTGCAGTTGGTCGCTGGTGGCGGGCATGGCCTCCGCTTCGCTCGCCGCGCCGGATGCAGAGTCGGGTTTCGGTCCCGCAGAGGCGATCTCGCCCTTCTGGCCGGACATCAGCGAGGCGATCTGATCGCGGGTCAACGGGCCGCGCAGGTAACTCATCGCCCACCGCGTCGTGAACACCTCGGGGTGATCCTTGCCGGCGCGCCGTAGCACGAACTCTCGCTTGGCGAGCCCGGCGATGGTGTTGCCGATCTCGTTGACATCGACACCTCCGCTCGCAGCACTCATCCCGTCGAGCAGTCGCTGCTTGTCCTGGTCGGTCTGCAGTCGACCGATCATCCACGTGCCTGCGTTCGACAACGCCTTGTAGTCGACGTCGACCGGGTTCTGGGTACTCAGCACCACGCCAACGCCGAAGGCTCTGGCCTGCTTCATCAGGGTCATGATCGGTTTCTTGGTGGGTGGCATCGCCGTCGGTGGGAGGTATCCGGCGACCTCGTCCATGTAGAGCAGCGCCCGCAGGTCAGTGGTGCCGCTTTGCTTGCGCATCCAGGTGACCAACTTCGACAGGATGAGTGTGGTGACGAACTGACGCTCCTGATCGCTGAGGTGCGCCGTCGTGACAATGGCGCAACGCGGCTTGCCGTCGGCCGTTCTCAACATCGAGTCGATGTCGAGTGGCGGGCCGGTGATCCACGTTCCGAACGATGGCGACGCCAACAGACCGTTGAGTCGAATGGCGAACGCCATGCGATCCTTCGGTGGGAAGAACTGGTCGAGCTCGAACACGCCGAGCTTGCGAATCGGCGGCTGCTGGATCATGCCGACCAGCGTCGGCAGATCGAGACTTCGTCCTGCCGTCCACTCGTTGTGGATGAGGTTGGAGACCAGGATGTGCTCGCGGCTCGACAGCGGATCGGCGTCGATGTCGACGAGGCTCAGCAGCCCGCTGACGAACCCCTCGATCTCGTCTCCAACGATCTCGGCATCGCCGACGTCGGACGGCGCCTGCAGCGAACCGACGATGTTCAAGGCCGTGCCGGCGTTCGAACCGGGCGTGTAGATCGTGAACGTGACTGTGTCGCGGAGGGTTGCGATGCGGTCGGGCGTGATGCCCCACGCCCCGAGACCGTCGCTCCACAACGTGGCCTGCGCTGCAGCGAACTCGGGCACGGACTGACCTGCTTTCGATGCGTCCCCCTCGTTGACCCATGGCTGAAAGTCGACCGCCGCGAGCTGGGGGAAGGTCAGACACAGGTTGGTGAGGTCACCCTTCGGATCGATCAACAGGGCCGGCACTCCGGCGCTCAGCGCCTCCTCGACCAGCACGATCCCCAGGCCCGTCTTGCCTGACCCGGTCATACCGACGATGACGCCGTGTGTGGTGAAATCGCCGGAAGCGATGGTCGTCAGTGACTCGGTTCTCTCGTGTTTGGCCGGGTCGATCTGCCCGCCGAGAAGAAAGTCAGCCATGGCGGGCACGTTACCCCGGCACCTCACGTCACGAGGTTGTCGCTCCCACCCGGTACGTGCAGCGGCGATCGCCGGCCAATACATGCTGCGTGCGACTGACCGTGACGGCAGATCCGAGCGAGCGTTGGAACACATCCAGTTCTGCACCACACAATGCACCGCAGGCCGCAGCAGCGTCGCGGATCGGGCAGTGATGCTCGATGAGGATGAACGCATCACCGTCGACGAGCACCTCAGCGAGGTAGCCCTCTTCCGACCGGATCTCTGCCAATCGGGCAAGCCGTGCGCCGAGATCATCCGCATCCTCGAGCGCCAACGAATATACCTTCACCTGTCGATCGGATCTGGCGGCGATGACTTGATCGAGGGCTCGTTCGCCCAGTGCCGAACGAACCGAATCGATCAGGTCGACGGTGAGCTCACCGTGCCGGTCGGGGAATGCTCGCGATGCCGCAGCGGCCAACTGCCAGTGAACAGGCGGGCGCCCTCGACCGGTGGGCTCGGTCATGGACCGAGTGACGAGGCCGGCTTCTTCGAGCGCGTCGAGGTGCTGCCGCAAGGCCGTGTCGGTGAGTCCGAACTCGCCCGCGAGATCGGTCGCAGTCGCCGACTCGACGCGCTTCAACCGTTCAACGATTCGTCGCTTGGTGTCGGACAAGTCGGGCACCCCGACGATTCTAGCGGCGTGACGACTTATTTCGGAAGCTTTGCCTTGCATAATCCCGCTTGCCCGAATGCGCGGTACTGCGACGCGCTTTGACAAAATGTACAGACCATGACCCGTGCCGAACAGACCGCAATCGCCCTGGAGAACCAGTTCGGCCTGGCCGATCGCGTCATCGACGCAACGGCACTGGCCAACAGCGTTCGCCGGTTCCGCGAGCAAGGGATCACACTGCCGACGTTCGCCCAGTTGGCCGATCCTTCCACCATTGATCCGAGCGTGGTCGGTGACGCCGACAAGGACGGGCCCGATCCCCGGAATCTCTGGCGTGTTCATTGGTACAACGACGTCGCCGGCAACCGTGTCGCGGTGCCCGATCACGTCGTGCTGCCGAGGAGCCTGACCGGGGTCGACAGTCCGATCATCGTCGTCTTCGGCGACCGATTCCCCATGATCGCTGCCCACAAGGTGTTGGCCGCGTACGCATGTCTGGCGCCGCGAGTCGTGACCGGCCAATTCGACCCGACTCGTCATCGTGCAATCTGGCCATCGACGGGAAACTATGCCCGTGGCGGCATCGCCATCAGCCGGATAATGGCCAGTCGCGGCGTGGCGATCCTTCCTGCGGGCATGAGTCAGGAGCGCTTCGATTGGCTCGATCGATGGTGCGCGAACCCTGCCGACGACGTGATCAAGACGGTCGGTACCGAAAGCAACGTCAAGGAGATCTACGACGCCTGCAACGAGTTGGCCAAGGACCCGACCAACTTCGTCCTCAACCAGTTCTGTGAGTTCGGCAACCATCTGGCCCACTACGAGGTCACCGGACGCGCTCTCGGCCACGTCTTCGAGCAGGTTCGGGCGGCAAGCGGGCGCGACTTGAGACTGGCAGCGTTCACCAGCGCCACAGGTTCCGCCGGCACCATTGCTGCCGGAGACCGCCTGAAAGAGTCGTATGGCACCAAGATCGTCGCCGTCGAGGCGCTGGAATGTCCGACGCTGCTCGAGAACGGTTTCGGTGAGCACAACATCCAAGGCATCGGCGACAAGCACGTGCCGCTGATCCACAACGTGATGAACACCGACGTCGTGGTGGCGGTCAGCGACCGGGCCACTGATCAGTTGCAAGTGATGTTCAACACCGACGATGGGCTCGGTTATCTGGCCGATCGGCGACTCGTACCGCAGTCGGTGCTCGACACCCTCGTGCACTTCGGGCTCAGCAGCGTCTGCAACGTGCTGGCTGCGATCACCACAGCCAAGCTGTTGAACCTCGGACCTGACGATGCGGTGATCACCGTGGCGACCGATGGTGCTGCGCTGTACCCCAGCGAGCGCGACAAGATCACCGCTCGCGACTTCGGCGGTGGCTTCACGAATCTCGATGCTGCTGCGGTGTGGGGCGAGCACTTGGCCAACGTGCCGACGGCCCACGCCATCGAATGCAGCGAGCGCGATCGAACGCGCATCTTCAACCTCGGCTACTACACATGGGTCGAACAGCAGGGCACCCCGTTCGAGTTGTTCGAGGCACGCCGTTTGCAGGACTTCTGGCGCGGTCTGCGGCGATTCCTCCCAGTGTGGGACGAGATGATCGACGAGTTCAACGCCGCCGTGGCGGCAGACTGAACCGATGGACGTGCCCCTGGCCGCTGGCTGGTCGTGTGTCGTGTGCGGTGCTCATGTCGACATCGCCCAGCCGTTGAGCTGGCGATGCCCCAACGCCACCGGAATCGATCGCCATCATGCGCTGCAACTCGTGCAGGGCATCGCCCCGCTGCGAGGCACCGACGACCCCAATCCGTTCGTTGCGTTCCGCCCGTACCTCGCGTGGGACAGCTTTGCTGCCGCGAACGGCATGACCGAAGCCGCGCGCATTGCAATGGTCACGCAGGTCGACGCCGACATCGCTGATATCGGCGGAATCGGCTTCCAGGTCACGCCGTTCGAGCGAGCAGATGCTCTGAGTGACGCTCTGCACTTCGACGTCGATGGCGGGGTGTGGGTCAAGGATGAGACTGGCCAGGTCGCCGGCAGCCACAAAGCGCGGCACCTCGTGACGATACTCCTTCATCTGCTGACCGCGGAGGCGTTGGGCATCTCGCCATGGGTCGAGGCCGCCGATCGGCCGCCGCTGGCCATCGCCTCGTGCGGCAATGCGGCTCTCGCCGCGGCGACATTGGCGGCTGCCGCGCGATGGCCGCTTCACGTGTTCGTACCATCGAACGCCGACCCGGCAGTGCTCGCACTTCTTGCCGAACTGAATGCCGAGATCATCCAATGCCCTCGGCGAGCTACCGACCCGCCCGGCGATCCGTGCATCCACCGCTTTCGCGATGCCGTCGAGTCGGGAGACGTTCCGTTCACGGTGCAAGGGCCCGAGAACGCCTGGTGCCTCGATGGCGGTCGCAGCGTCGGCTGGGAGATGGCTCGCGAATTCGAGGAGCACGTCGACGGCCCGCCGCTCGATCGTGTTTTCATCCAAGTCGGCGCCGGTACGTTCGCGGCCTCGACGATGGCGGGCTTCGCGATGAGCGGCGTGACGCCTCGGCTTCACGCTGTGCAGACCGACAGCTGCGCGCCGTTGTCGCGTGCGTTCGACCGGGCTCGACACCTGGGTGGCCCCACATCTATGGCGGCGCATTGGAGCGACTACATGTGGCCGTGGGAGCACGTCGGTCAGTCGGCGGCCGACGGCATCCTCGACGACGAGACATACGACTGGATTCCTGTGGTGCGAACGATGATCGAGGGACGCGGTTCGCCCGTCGTGGTGACCGAGTCTCGTGTACTGGAAGCGAATGTGCTTGCTCGGGCGACGACGGGTATCAACGCCTCGCATACCGGCACGGCAGGCTTGGCAGGGCTGCTCGCGGCGCGAGCCGAGGTCGGCGCCGGCGAACGGATCGCGGTGATCTTCAGCGGAGTGAACAGGTCGACACGGTGAGTCGGCTTGGCAAGGGCAAGCCGTCCACGGTCATGCCTCTCGACGAAGAGGCCTTCGTCGCGAGATGGAGCAACGAGCGCGGGCGGTAGCGTTGCCGGCATGTCCGACACCACTCGTCCGTTGGCGCTCGACGCCGGTTTCGATCCGCGCAGCGATGTATTCAACAGGCTGCTGAAGAACCGGGTGATCATGCTCGGTACCGACGTCAACGACGACATGGCCAATCAGATCTGTGCCCAGTTGTTGTACCTCGAGGGCGAAGACGCCGCGTCCGACATCTGGCTGTACATCAACAGCCCCGGCGGCTCGGTCACGGCCGGTATGGCGATCTATGACACCATGCAATTCATCACGTGCGACGTCGCGACGGTTTGTATGGGCATGGCGGCCTCGATGGGCCAGTTCCTGCTCACCGCTGGCGCGGCCGGCAAGCGCTACACACTGCCCAACGCTCGCATCATGATGCACCAACCCCTCGCCGGGCTGCGCGGCCAGGCCACCGACATCGCCATTCAGGCCGAGCAGCTCAAGTACACCAAGCGGCGGATGGCCGAACTGACAGCACTGCACTCGGGTCAGACACTCGAGCAGATCCAGGCCGACAGCGAGCGCGACCGCTGGTTCACAGCGGATCAGGCCAAGGCATATGGTCTCGTTGACGCCGTCAAGACCAAGCGCGGCGAACTCCCCAATACCTAAGGCGCTGCTGCGGTCTCCACGACCGGTGGCAACGTGGTCGCCGGAACTCCCAAGGTGACGCCACACAATTTCGAGGTGTAATCGGAGATCGCCTCTGCGGCATTCTGCGATGACCGTGTCATGTCGGCGAGCTGTTGCATCGAGGCCGGATCGTTCGGGTCGACGGTGGCGGCGGCTTCGACGTTGGACGTCATCGTCTCCCACTCCTGCTGTACGGCGAGCGGCGCGATCGACGTGATCGATCGGTAGAGCTGCGAGGTCTCCTCGATCCCCGCACTGTCGACGATTGCCGGAGCGTTGAGCTGCGCCAGACTGGCGCTCACCGCCGCGCAGTATTGGCCATCGGTGGCCGGTGGGGCGTCACTCGAACACCCGCTGACCGCGGCGATGACAGCAAAGAGCAGCAGGTGGTTCCGCACGCGCTCAGTCTCCCAGGCGGAGGCAAGAAATGAGCGTCATCGGGTTGCGGTCGAACAGAGACAGGATACAGTGCGACCACCGTCGAGGGTCCGGCTGCCGTGCCCTTCCAGCCATGTTCACGCGTCGTTCGCACGTCGCCGTAGCTGGAGGTTCGCGCATGCTCGCCGCCGTCCGTTCCGCAACCTTTCTCGGTGTCGAAGGTCGACCTGTGACCGTCGAAGTCCACGTGTCGACCGGCCTGCCCGGCTTTCAGATCGTCGGGCTGCCTGACGAAGCGTGCCGTGAATCGCGCGACCGGGTGCGTGCCGCGGTGATGTCCAGCGGTCTGCCCTGGCCGTCGTGCCGCATGACTGTCAATCTGGCTCCTTCGAATCAGCGCAAGGGTGGGTCTGGTCTGGATCTTGCTATCGCCGTCGGGTTGCTCATCGCCAACGGCGAGATCCCGACCGACGCGGTCGCCGGCCTTGGCTTCGTTGGTGAACTGGGCCTCGACGGATCATTGCGCGCGATCGCTGGCGTCGCGCCCATGGTTGGTGCTCTCGTCGATCTCACGCCGGTGGTGCCGCGCGCATCGTTCCGCGAGGCCAGGGCGATCTCGCCCGGACGTGTACGTGTGGCCGCCTACCTTCGCGAGATCATCGACGCCCTCAACGGCGTCGCGCCGTGGCCCGATGAGCCCGACGATGACTACGTCGACGACGAGCCGCCCATCCCTGATCTTGCCGACGTGCGCGGGCAGGCCATCGCCCGCAAGGCGCTGGAAGTGTCAGCCGCAGGCGGGCATCACCTCCTGCTCGTTGGGCCACCGGGTGCCGGAAAGACGATGCTCGCGCAGCGCATGCCTGGATTGCTCCCTCCGCTCACGCCGGCACTCGCGCTCGAGGCCACGATGGTTCATTCTGCGGCGGGCGTTCGCCTTCCTTCCGTCGGCATGATCCGTCGGGCTCCGTTTCGCGCCCCGCATCACAGCAGTTCGATGGTGTCGCTCGTCGGTGGGGGCACGGCAAATCTGCGACCTGGCGAAATCAGTTTGGCGCATGCAGGAGTCCTTTTTTTGGACGAACTGGGTGAGTTCTCCCCGATGGTGCTCGACGGATTGCGTCAGCCGCTCGAGGAGGGTGTCATTCGTGTGGCCCGGGCCCGGGCCAGTGCCACGTTGCCCGCCAGGTTTCTCCTGGTTGCGGCGACAAATCCATGTCCGTGCGGTGGCGGTCCACCGGGTTCGTGTGATTGCGACGACGGCGCCCGCCTCCGCTACCTCCGGCGTCTCAGCGGCCCGCTGCTCGATCGATTCGATCTGCGTGTCGGGGTAGCCCGCCCGGGGGTCGACGACCTGCTGCACAGTGGTGGTGGCGAGAGCACCGCCGCGGCAGCGGCTCGAGTGTCCACAGCGCGTTCGGCAGCGGTCGAGCTCCGCGGAACGCTCAACAGTGAGATTCCGGCGTCACATCTCGACATCCTCGCTCCATTGCATCCGGCTGCCAGGTTGATGCTGCGCAACGAACTCGAACGCGAACGTCTGACCGGCCGGGGCTACCACCGCATCCGACGGGTCGCACGAACCCTTGCCGATCTCGACGGCGAGATCTCAGCTCCGGTGGGCGAACAGCACGTTGCGCTGGCTCTGCAGCTACGCGTCCGACTGCGTGTTTCGATACGCGAGCAGGTCGCATGAACGCCGACCTGCCTCCCGAGGCCTACGCAGCGGCGCTTGCCTCGTTTCCGCACATGTCGATCCATCGTTTGGGCGCACTGCTTCGCCATCATCCGCCCAACGAGGCCTACTTGGTTGCGGTGGGCGAGCATCGAGCCAGTGGGCTCATCGAGCGGGTGCTCGCCGACGTCGACGTACGCGCTGCCTGGCAGCGAGCCGGCCGGTCGCAACTACTCGACAAGATGTGGGAACGCTGCAGTCGAATTGGCGTACGCGTGCTGGTGCTCGGTTCTGCTGAATATCCAGCGCTGTTGCTCGACGACCCGCTGCCGCCGCCGGTCGTGTTCGTGCAGGGCGATCTCGATCTGCTCGCCGGCCGTCGTGCAGGAATTGTCGGGACCCGCAATGCCACGGCCGCCGGCCGCGATACGGCGACAACCCTTGGCAGGCAGTTGGCCGACGCCGATGTGCACGTTGTCTCGGGTCTCGCACGCGGCATCGACGGTTGCGCTCACCGCGGTGCGCTGCTAACCAACGGTGGTGGGCGACCGATAGGAATCGTCGCATCGGGCCACGACGTGGTGTACCCCCGCGAGCATCGAATGCTCTGGAGCGCGGTCGCCGATCGCGGGCTGTTGTTGTCCGAGGCACCTCCTGGCACTGCGCCCGAGGCGTACCGGTTCCCGATGCGCAACCGTGTGATCGCCGCTCTGTCCGAGGTGGTGATTGTCGTCGAATCACGCGAGCAGGGCGGTTCGCTCATCACGGTCAATGAGGCAATCGAGCGCAACGTGCCCCTGATGGCTGTGCCGGGCGGGGTGCACAATCGTGCAGCTACGGGCACAAATCAGCTGATCCGAGATGGGGCCGGCGTGGTCGTCGATGTCACCGACGTACTGGTGGCGCTGGCGATGGATCATCGACACAGCTCGGCTTCGAGATCCGATCCCAGACCACGTCCGCGCGGTGCGGATCTCAGTGTGTACGAGACATGCGCCGGCGAGCCGCGCACGATCGACGGCCTTGCTCTGGCCTGCTCGTTGAGTCTGGTCGACGCAGCGATGGCGGTGGCGCGACTTGAACGAACGGGCTGGATCCAGCAGTCCGACGGATGGTTCGAAGCGGTGGGGTCACCACTGCGATGACACCGACCGAATACCCTTGGCGCCGATGGCTGCTTCGCTTGCGGGGACACGACGTCCCGATCTCGTCGGCGACTGGCGACTTGATGAGTTTGCCGACGCTCTCACCAGTTCCTCGACGAACACGATCGACGCGTACTGCAGCGACCTGTGGCTGTTTGCGGAATGGATCGAGCGTTCCGGCATCACGTCGGCTGGCGACGTCGATCGCCTGTTGCTTCGCCGCTATGTGGCGTCGCTTACGACACGGCAGTTCGCCAAGCGCACCATCGCCCGCAAGGTCGCAGCGCTTCGTCGTTACTACTCGTTCCTGCGCCACCGGGGATACATCGAGCTCGACCCAACGGTCTCGTTGCGGGCTCCCGCCGGCCCGGCCCGGTTGCCGCGGGTTCTCGAACATGGCGAGGTGGCGGCGTTGCTCGACACGCCCTTCGACGCGGGCGATGCGGCCGAGCCGGTATGGCGACGACGGCGCGACGACGCGGTGCTCGAGGTGTTGTACGGCAGTGGCGTGCGCGTGGGCGAACTCTGCGGTCTCGACGTCGATGCGCTCGATCTTGCCAATGCAGCGATCACAGTGTGGGGCAAGGGAGCAAAGGAACGGCGCGTGCCTCTCAGCGCGCCAGCCGTCGACTCGTTACGCGCCTGGTTGGCGATTCGTGCCGATGTGGTCTCGCCACAAGCCGGGATGGCCCTGTTCGGCAATGAGCGCGGTGTGCGACTGTCACCGCGCGATGTGCGCCGAATCATCGATCGCCGCAGCCAACGCCCGACTCACCCACATGCATTGCGTCACAGCTTTGCTACGCACCTGCTCGATGGTGGCGCGGACCTTCGTGTGGTACAAGATCTGCTTGGTCACAGTGATGTGGCCACCACACAGCGCTACACCCACGTCAGCAAGCAACGTCTCCGAGCCGTCTACACGGAAGCCCACCCCCGAGCATGAAACGCGACAACGATATCGAGCATTGGTGGAAACGCTGGCTGGAGGCGCGCGACCCCGTGGCCCGCGACCGGCTGATCGTTCACTATTCGCCGCTAGTCAAGTTCGTGGCCGGCCGCGTCGGTGCCGGTCTGCCGAACAGCGTGGATCCGGGCGATCTGGTCAGCGCGGGGGTGTTCGGGCTCATCGACGCAGTCGAGCGGTTCGACGCGTCCCGTGGGGTCAAGTTCGAGACCTTCGCTGTGCCACGCATCCGTGGGGCCGTGTTCGACGGACTCCGATCGCTCGACTGGGTACCTCGATCGGTGCGCAGCCGGGCTCGCGAGGTCGAGACCGCCTTCACCGAACTCGAGAGTCGCCACGGTCGAGCCCCCTCCGACGCCGAGTTGTCGTCCCACCTCAAGATCACCGCGCCCGAGTTCCAAAAATGGCTCAACTCGATCGCCTCGACCACGGTTGGTCCGCTCGATCGGGCGTTGGTCGCCGGTTCCGAGCCGCGGACACTCAGCGGCGACGTGCCCGACACCCCCGCATCGATTGTCGAAGACGGCGAGGTGCGCCGGCTGGTGCGCGGCGAGGTGAAACGACTTCCGGATCGCGAGAAGATGGTGCTGTCGCTGTACTACGACGAGGGTCTCACCCTCGCCGAGATCGGTGGCGTGCTCGGCGTCACCGAGAGCCGCGTCTCACAGATTCACACCAAGGCGGTTTTGCACCTCCGCGCCAGGCTGTCGGCCTCCGGAGTCACCTAGTCCACAGCGAACGGCTGGTGATCCAGCCATGATCGGCATCGTCGCCTTGCTTGCCTTGCTCGCGCCCAATTGCTATCAATCGCCGGTCACGTCGCCGATCGTCGACCCATTTCGCGCTCCGGCATGTCGCTATTGCCCCGGCAATCGCGGGCTGGAATACGAACCACCGGCCGGCTCGCGCGTGGCCGCCGCGGCCGCCGGGATCGTGACATTCAGCGGCGTCGTCGCCGGTGTGCGCTATCTGGTCATCGAGCAAGCCGATGGGCGCTCGGCCACCTATGGCCGTCTGGCGGCCGCTCGGGTCGTGGTCGGCGCACGGGTGCGACAGGGTGACGTCGTTGGTTCGACAACCGACCGGTTCTACTTCGGTCTCCGCGTTGGTGATCAATACGTCGATCCCGCCCCGTTCTTGGGTGCGCTTCGTTACCGCCCGAGACTTGTGCCAGTCGACGGTTCGGCGGCCCGGCCACCGCCCCCGCCGACCATGACGTGCGCGGCGTCGCCGTAGGGGGCAGGCGAGCACGGGCAGGCGAGACGGGGTGGGCGAGCGTGCACGCTGGGCGATAACATGGTGAACCGGTCGTCAACCCCGATGGCCCCTCATTGAACGTCTCGCTCTGTCTGCGGTCGCCTCGGCGCCACGAGCCTGACGCCGCGAACCGCAGAGAAGGAGTACTCCATCATGGCCGTCGTCACTATGCGACAGATGCTCGAAGCAGGTGTGCACTTCGGGCACCAGACCCGCCGTTGGAACCCCAAGATGAAGCGATTCATCTTCGGTGAGCGCAATGGCATCTACATCATCGATCTCGAGCAGACGCTGACCCGCGTCGAAGCGGCGTACAACTTTGTGCGCGACCTGTCTGCCCGCGGCGGCACGGTGCTGTTCATCGGCACCAAGAAGCAGGCACAGGATCCCGTGCGCAGCTACGCCGAGAAGTGCGGCATGTCGTACGTCAACGAACGCTGGCTCGGCGGGATGTTGACCAACTTCGAGACCATCGCCAAGCGAGTCTCGAAGATGCAGGAGTACGAGCGCATGCGCATCTCCGGCGAGTTCGATTCGATGCCGAAGAAGGAAGCCCTCTTGCTCGGCCGCGAACTCGAGAAGCTGCAGAAGAACCTCGGCGGCATCCGCAACATGAGCAAGCGCCCAGACGCGGTCTTCATTCTCGACACCAAGAAAGAGCACATCGCGGTCACCGAGGCCAACAAGCTGAAGATCCCCGTGATTGCCGTCGTCGACACCAACGTCGACCCCGACGTTGTGCAGTTCCCGATCCCTGGCAACGACGACGCCATCCGTGCCAACGCGTTGATGAGCCGCGTGATCGCCGAGGCGATCGAAGAGGGTCGGTTCATCGCCAGCAAGCGCAACCCGCAGGCAGTCGCCGCTCCGAAGCGGACCGCCGAGGACGAAGCTGTCTTTGCTGCATCGCAGGCCGACGCCCGCCGTCAGGCTGCTGCCGCTCAGGCCGAGCGTGATGCCCGCGTCGCCTCGACGAGTTCGCCGGTAGCAGTCGTCGATGAGCTCGCCCCGGATGAGTCGGCCCTCGTTGAGCCGGTCACAGTTGAGCCGGTCACAGCTGAGCCGGTCACAGCTGAGCCGGCAGTCGACGTTGCGGCCGCCGAACCAGTCGAAACCTCCGTCGCCACCGAGGTTTCCGAAGCCCCGGCTACCGAAACTGAAACTGAAGGCTGATACTCGATGGCATTCACTGCGAAAGACGTACAGGCGCTGCGCCAGGCCACTGGCGCTGGCATGATGGACGCCAAGAAGGCCCTCGAGGCCAACGACGGCGACATGGACGCATCCAAGCAGTGGCTCCGCGAAAAAGGGCTGGCTGCCAGTGCCAAGCGTGATGATCGCGAGAACAACCAAGGGCTGGTTGCTCTCATCGTTGACGGCACGGTAGGCGCGATCATCAAGCTCAAGAGTGAGACCGACTTCGTCGCCAGTAGCGACCTGTTCAAGGGCGAGGCCGACACGCTGGCCAAGCTGGTCATCGCCGAGGGGGCAGAAGCGGTTGCCCAACGTTCGGCGCAACTCGACGACCTGAAGATCACATTGAAAGAGAAGATCGAACTCGGTGATGTTGTTCGGTTCGAGGCTGCCCAGGGCAACGTTCTCGACAGCTACCTGCACCTTCAAGGTGGTCGGGGCGTCAATGCGGTACTGGTCGAGATGGCCAATGCTTCGCAGGAACTCGCCCACGACGTGGCCGTGCACATCGCCTTTGCCCGTCCCAAGTACCTCAGCCGAGACGACGTGCCCGCCGACGTGGTCGCTCATGAACGTCAGACGCTGGAGACCATCAGCCGCAACGAGGGCAAGCCAGAAGCGGCCTTGCCGAAGATCATCGAGGGTCGCCTGAACGGGTTCTTCAAGGATGTTGCGCTGCTCGACCAGCCCTACGCGAAGGACGACAAGCAGTCGATCAAACAAGTGATCGGCGCGGCGTCGATCGTGCGCTTCGCCCAGATCGAGATCGGCTGACTGGCAGATGACGTTGGCGGCATCGCCCCGGTGGAAGCGAATCGTCTTCAAACCATCGGGCGAAGCTCTCGCCGGCGACTCGGGCCAAGGGCTCGACGCGGCGACCCTCGACTCCACGGCGCAGGAGATCATTGCCGTGCGTGGCATGGACGTCGACGTCTGCGTTGTCGTGGGTGGCGGCAACTTCTGGCGTGGCAGAACTGGCGCGATGTCGGGCATGGACGCAACGCAGTCTGACCACATCGGCATGCTCGGCACGGTCATGAACGCTCTCGCTCTGCAGGATGCGCTCGAGCGTGCTGGACAAGACACGCGTGTGCAGAGCGCCATCGAGATGCCTCGACTGTGCGAGCCCTACATCCGCCGCAAGGCGATGCGTCATCTCGAACAGGGCCGCGTCGTGATCTTTGCGGCCGGTACCGGCAATCCGTTCTTCACCACCGACACGGCCGCAGCCCTGCGTGCCGCCGAGATCGACGCTGATGCTCTCCTGAAGGGCACGCATTCCGGTGTGGACGGCGTGTACAGCGCCGATCCGCTGACCGATCCTGCGGCGACGAAGTACGACGAGGTCAGCTATATCGAGGTGATGACCAAGAATCTCAAGGTCATGGACGCCACGGCCATCGCCTTCTGCCGCGACAACAAGATCCCGATCGTTGTGTTCGACATGTCGGCGCCGGGGAAATTGCAGGCGATTCTGCGCGGCGAACGCGTCGGCACGATGATTCAAGGCTGACGCATGCGCGTCACGCCTCCTCGCCGGTCGATACGCTACGCACCGTGATCGAAGCGACCCTTCTCGACGCCATCGACAAGATGGAGAAGGCGGTCGAGCACGTGCAAAGTCAGTTCACCGGTGTACGCACCGGCAGGGCATCTCCAGCCCTCGTCGAAAAGCTGATGGTCGACTACTACGGAGCCATGGTGCCGGTGCAGCAATTGGCCGGCTTCCAGGTCCCTGAGGCGCGCCAGCTGATCGTCAAGCCGCACGATCGAGCTTCGCTCGGCGCTATCGAAAAGGCCATTCGCGACAGTGATCTCGGTGTCAGCCCGTCGAACGACGGTGTGATCATCCGTCTCAACTTCCCTCCGCTCACCGAGGAACGCCGCAAGGAGTTCGTCAAGATCGTCAAGCACATGGCCGAAGACGGCCGAATCGCCGTTCGCAACATTCGCCGTGATGCGCGCAAACATCTCGACGCTGCCGAGAAGTCGGCCGAGATTTCGGCCAACGAGTTGGAGCGAGCAGAGAAAGAAATTGAGCGGATCACCCACGAGCACGTGGAACTGATCGACAAGGCCTTCAGCCGAAAAGAGCAAGAACTCCTCGAAGTCTGAGCGAGCAAAGGGGATTTGCATGACTGACGACGCACGGCGTCACCGACGCCAAGACGAAGGGGAAGCAGAGGATTACGGTCCGCCTTTGTTCGCCGAGACAACAGACGAAGACGACGAGTCGGGTGGCATTTCGTTCGGTTCATCCGACACCGGCCCGCTACCGCACTGGACCGAACCGCCTACGGGCGAGATGCCACGCACACTGACTGCATCGCCGCAGTCGGATCCGACCGACGATCTCGACGTGTGGTCGTCGTTCGCCGGTAAGGCGCCGGTGTGGCGCGACGATCAGCCGGTCGATCCCCACGACGAAACGGGTGAGATGGAGCGGGTGATTTCCATCGACCCGGTCATCGGCATCGCCGAGGATGTCACCAATCCCGATGATTCGATTCCGTTACGGCGCGAGCCGGGACGAATCACCATTGGTACGGACCCGACCGACGATCGTTCGCGACCCGTGCCACGCAAGGGCCGGCCCGGCGAGCCGACACGCGGCGGCCGTCCCGCCCGCTCGGGCTCGACCGCTCGCCCCCCGAACAGGCCGACGAAGACAGGCCCTCGCGATGTGCCGACCGCCATCGGCGTGGGCCTGCTGATGGCGGTTGTGTTCGTGGTCGCCGTCGTGGTCAGCCCGAAGCTGGTGTTGTTGGTCGTGGTTGCCGTGCTGGCGTTCGGCGCCATCGAGTACTTCGACAAGGTCTCCGAGAAGGGCTACCGGCCCGCCACCATGGTGGGCATCATCGCCTGCGCGACGATGCCCATCGCTGCCTATTGGGCAGGCGAGCAGGCTCTACCGCTGCTCATCGCACTCGGATTTGTGGCCGGTGCTCTCACATTCATCGGTGCCAAGAGTCTCGAGGCCGCACCGATGCCCAACATGGCCATCACGACTCTTGGTGTCGTGTGGATCGGCTTCCTCGGATCGTTTGCGGCGTTGATCTTGCGGTACTCCAAGGGCGACGGCTTCCCGGTCGCGTCCGGCATCATCAGCACCAGCATCGGCACCGACACGTTGTGCCTGTTGGCAATCGGCGTCGTTGCCAACGATGTTGGTGCATTGGTGCTCGGTAGCACGGCAGGAAAATCGCCGCTTCGGGCGTGGATCAGTCCGAACAAAAGCGTCGAGGGTTTGTTCGGCGGCACGGTGGCCACGATTCTGGCCATGGTCGTCGTCGGACTCACCGACCGCTCGAGCACCTGGAACAGCGCCGGCGATCTGATCGTGCTCGGCATTGTCATCTCGATCATGGCGCCGATCGGTGATCTCACCGAAAGCATGTTCAAGCGCAACCTCGACATCAAGGACTTCGGCGCGATCATCAAGGGTCATGGCGGCGTGCTCGATCGCTTCGACGGCTTCTTGTTCAGCCTTCCGGCGGTGTACTACCTCCTGCAGATTCTGGAGCCTTGGGTTACCAAATAGCGGCTGAAAGTGCGCCCCCGAAGATTGTTCGGGC
>JANOJI010000018.1:0-4109 GCA_031408175.1 Ilumatobacteraceae bacterium | reverse complement strand
GCCTCGGTCACGACAGGTGTCAGCGACGCCGAGTTGGCCCAGGTGCTGCAACACGTCGCCATCTATGCCGGCGTCCCGGCCGCGAATCACGCCTTCCAGACTGCACGCACGGCGCGGCAGCCATGACCCACACGTTCGCGGCGCGCGCTGACCAGGACCATCCTCCCTTCCTCTACTCCGACTACCGATCGACGGTGAAGCGGGCGCCGTCGCACGACCTCATCGCCATTGTGCAAACGTTGACCGAGACCACGGGTCCAGGGCCGGCGTGGGCGAGTCTCTGCGTCGACGATGCCGACCTCACGACGAACTCGGGAACGGGCGGCGAGGCAATCGGCCAGCGCAGCATCATCACCGGTCGCGTGCTCGACGAGACCGGCGACCCGGCACCCGACACGCTGGTCGAGATCTGGCAAGCCAACGCGTGTGGCCGCTACATGCACTGGCGTGAAACAGCATTTCCGGCGCCCCTCGACCCCAACTTCTTGGGTGTCGGCCAGGCCCGAACCGACGCCGACGGCCAGTATCGCTTCCTCACGATCAAGCCAGGCCCGTACCCATGGGGGAACCATCCCAATGCCTGGCGGCCGGCGCACATTCACTTCTCGCTGATGGGGCCGTCGATCGCGACCCGACTGGTCACACAGATGTACTTTCCCGACGATCCGTTGTTCGACCTCGACCCGATCTTTCGGTCGGTGCCCGAGCACAGTCGAGATCGGCTGATCGCTCGCTACGACCACTCTGTGACCATCGAGAACTGGGCGCTCGGCTACCGATGGGACATCGTGCTGCGTGGTCCCGGAGCCACACCGTGAACGATGGCGGCCGCGGACAAACTCCGTCACAGACAGTTGGCCCATACTTCAGCATGCGACTGTCCGGCGAGGGCGAGAACGTACTGACGACGCCAGAGACTCAGGGGGAACGGATTCGCATCGAGGGCAACGTGTTCGATGGCGATCGCAAACACATCGAAGATGCGCTCATCGAGTTGTGGCAGGCCGACGGCGCCGGTCGCTATCACCATCCGGGTGACGATCGGGTCTCCCTGCCTGTCGACCCAGCCTTCAGTGGTTCCGGACGGTGCGCCAGCGATTTCCAGACGGGCGGCTATTCCTTTCTGACCATCAAGCCCGGCTCTGTCCCCCATCCCGACGGCGGCATGCAGGCACCGCACATCAGCGTGACGATCCAGGCCAGGGGCATGCTGAACCCCACGTTCACTCGCCTGTACTTCGAAGACGAGGCGGCGGCCAACGCGGTCGATCCCGTGCTGCAGACCGTGCCGGCTGATCGGCGTGAGACCCTGATCGCTCAACGGGTGGAGCCCTCCGAATCGTCGGTACCGACCTACCGATTCGACATCCGTTACCAAGGCGACGACGAGACCGTCTTCTTCGACGTCTGAGCACATGACCCTCTACCCCGGATTCTCCACCGATCGAATGGACGCAATCTTCGCGTTGCAGTCGCGGGTAACAGCCATGACCACGGTCGAGTCCGCGGTCGCATCGGCGCAGGGCTTCGTCGGCGCCATCCCGGCAGAAGCTGCAACCGCTATCGTCACCGCCTGCGGTTCGCCGGTCGGGGTGGAGATTCTGTCCGACGGATGGCAGGTCGGCACTCCCGTGCTCGGGCTGCTCGACACCCTGCGATCTCGACTACCCGAATCTGCTCGCGAGTACTTGCACCATGGCCTGACGACGCAAGACGTCGTCGACACCGCCACGATGCTGCTCGCAGTCGATGCGATGCGTCACCTCAGTGATCTGTCGGCCGACGCAGTGACATCGTTGCGAGGCATCATCCGTCGTTGGGGATCCGTCGCGACCCAGGCCCGCTCCTTCCTGCAGCCCGCCGAGGTGACGACGGTCGGGTTTCGCACCGCCAGATGGATGGATCAGCTCGACGCTGTGCGGCGTCGGGCAGCATCAGTGGAGACACCGACGCAGCTCGGGGGCCTGATCGGCGACCGCATGGGCATCGCCGACGATGTCGCCCAGGCGGTCGCTGAGCAACTCGGGCTTCACCACCGGATGCCGTGGCACACCAACCGAGCGCCCGTCATCGCTCTCGTCAGCATCGTCGCCGACCTCGCCCGGTGGGCGGGAAAGATCGGCGGTGACATCGCCCAACTGGTACAGCTCGGCGAGATCACGACGCGCACCGGCGGATCGTCGGCAGCGGTAGGCAAGAGAAACCCGATCGACGCGATGCGGGCGATGGCTGCGTCCGAGGTGTGTCTCGGAATCACCACGGTCATCACCCACGCCAAGCCGCACGAACTCGAACGCGGTCTCGGCAGCTGGCACGCCGAATGGTTCGCCCTGCCGCTCGTGTTCCAGTCCGCGGGCGCAGCCATGGAGGCAATCGCCGCTGCACTCGCCTCGGTCGATGTCGAGCCGTCGGCGTTGGTCGTTGCAGACGACCGGCGCGCCGCCGCAGATGCCTTCGTCACCTCAGTTCTGGAGCAGTCACCATGACCTCATTCGCCACAACCCAGAGCGGCACACGCGTCGCGTACACCACTGCCGGCCGACCTTGGCGACCATCGCTGGTGTTCACCCATTCGTTGGGCAGCGACCACCACATGTGGGAGCTACAGGTGCAGGCGTTGAAGGAGCAGTACTACGTCGTCTCGATCGACAACATCGGCCACGGCGAAAGCGATGTTCCGACGGGCGACTACTCCATCGCCGAGATGGCCGACGCTGTACTTGCCGTTGCCGACGCAGCGGAGCTCGAGCGTTTCCACTTCTGCGGCCTGTCGGTCGGGGGAATCACTGGGCAGTGGCTCGGAGCGAACCATCCGGAGCGGCTGATATCGCTCACACTCAGCAACACCGCTGCCAAGATCGGCGCACCTGAACTGTGGGCCGAGCGCATGCAGATCGCCACAACACAGGGAATGAGTGCACTCGTCGACGGTGTCATCGCCCGATGGTTCTCTCCCGACTACGCCGACCGCGAGCCACAGCGCTTTGCCGCTGCACGGGCGACGCTGCTGGCAACCGACCCCAATGGATACTCCGGCGTCTGCGCCGCGCTCCGCGATGGCGACCTTCGTGACATGGTTGGTTCGATCACGCTCCCAACTTTGGTGATCGGCGGCATCGCCGATCAGGCAACGCCCATCGAGCAGGCTCATTGGCTGCACGAGCAGATCGCCGGAAGCCGACTGGTCGAGTTGCACGCGGCGCACCTCAGCAACCTCGACCGCGACGCCGAGTTCACCGCTGCGCTCGATCGATTCCTTGGCGAGATGACTGTCTAGAAACTGCCTTCGGCGAGGCGATCGATCCCCTGGGTCAGGATCAGGTCTTCGTGCAATTCCATCCACACGTCGTGGTACGAGCCGCACATGACTCCGGTGAACATGCGCTGATCGCCGTTCTCCAGCGCGGTGCGGCTGCCGGCGAGACGTGCCGCGTAGCAGTCGTACCGTTTGGCGACCTCGGCGAATGCGTGGCAAATCGGCTGGGCCTCGTCGTCGAGCACACCGAGGCGCTTGATGCACTCCTGATCGTATGCCACGTTGGAGTGATCATTGGGCTCGCCATCGCGCAGCTGCCAATCAGCGCACAGGGCCTTGAAGGTCTCGTTCATCCCGAGGAAGCGGTGATACTTCTCGGCCAGGCCTTCGCGGAAACCCGGCCGGCTGACGTCCTCCTCCAAGGCGATCACATACGCCTCGCGACCGTCGGGCGTGAGCTGCCACAG
This sequence comes from Ilumatobacteraceae bacterium, assembly GCA_031408175.1. Taxonomy (GTDB): domain Bacteria; phylum Actinomycetota; class Acidimicrobiia; order Acidimicrobiales; family Ilumatobacteraceae; genus JAENVT01. Next base: position 386 of record JANOJI010000018.1, on the reverse strand, counting down.
CCCGCGAGCCTCGCGGAAGTTGGTATGCCCATCTTTCTGCATTGCCTGCAGATGAGACAGCACCTCCTCTTCCGGGAGGCCGGCCAACTCGACGATGTTCTCGACCTTGACGAATCCCTTGATCCGAAGCGCGTGATGAACCCTGAATCGAGGATGGGAGTCATGTGCCATCTGTCTCACAATACTCACGCTCTACAGTGCGCACATGAGTCCGACCGACCCACCGTTCCGAGCCGACCACGTCGGCAGTTTGCTGCGGCCGATGGCCGTGCTCGACGCCCGCGAGCAGCATGCGCACGGCGCCATCACCGCTGCTCAGAAGCGAGCCGTCGAGGACGAAGCCATCGCCGACGCCGTCCGCAAGCTCGAGTCGGTCGGAATGCGCA
>JANOJI010000017.1:0-8473 GCA_031408175.1 Ilumatobacteraceae bacterium | reverse complement strand
CATGGGGTACTCTTTCTAAGGTGTCCCTGACAAGGCATTGCCAGAGTATGAGAGGCGGCGCAAGTACTGGAAAGGAATTCTAAACAGGGCGCCCGCAGGCTCAGGCCAAAGCGGCGTCCCCGCCTACATCGATGATCTCTTGATACAGCGCCATGTATTGGCTGGCCGAGGCATCCCAGGAGAAGTGTTGCGCCATGCCGCGCCGCATCAGTTGACGCCAGAGTACCGGCTGGCGCCAGGCTTTGACCGCCTGATCCAGCGCCTGCGCCAGCGCCGCAGAAGTCGCCGGACCAAACATGAAACCCGTGGCCTGATCGTTCTTTATGGCCAGCGGGTCGGCATCCACCACGGTATCGGCCAGGCCGCCGACACGGCGGACCACCGGCACCGTGCCGTAGCGCAGCGCATACAGCTGGGTCAGGCCGCAAGGCTCGAAGCGGGAAGGCACCAGCATGGCGTCTGCGCCGGCCATCATGCGATGCGCCAGCTGCTCGTCATAGACCAGGCGGGCCGCGACACGGCCCGGATGCGCAGCTGCTGCGGCTGCAAACGCAGACTCCAGTGCCGGATCGCCATTGCCCTGGATCGCCAGCTGGGCGCCGCCGGCCGCAGGGCTTTTGAGCAGGGCGGGCAAGGCATCGAGCACCAGATCCAGCCCTTTTTGCGAGGTCAGCCGGCTCACCACGGCAAACAGCGGTGCGGCTGCGTCCTCTGCCAGTCCGAGCTCCTGCTGCAACGCCGCCTTGCAGCGCGCCTTGCCATCCAGTGCAGTGTCGCATCGGCAAGTCGAAGTGGCCGGCCGTGAACCGACCGGCGACCTCGTTGGCGCCCGTTGAGTACAGAAAGTTGCCGGCGACGGCGCGGGCCTCGGTGCCCCACGTCTCACGGCGGTCGTACAACTCGACCGACTCCCAGCGCGCAGCGGTGTTCATGCCCCAGCCGACGTGACTGGTGGCGAAGCTCGTCCGATCGCCGAACGCCGCGAGGTACGAACGAAAGAGTTGGGTATCCACGCCATGGCCGGCGATCTCGGTGATGTGATCGTCGGCGATGGTGAGTCCGATCGGCGATTCCACAATGCGGTTGAACGTCAGGTTCAGATCGCCCTCAGCCATGATCAACGTGCCGTTCACCGTGTTCGCCGCAGGGAACGCGATCACCAGACCGCCCGGCCAGTGAGCGATCGAGCCCGGACCGGCGGTCAGACCGGTGGAGCCCGCAGTGAACGCTCCATCCAGATTCACCCGCAGGTCAGTACCAGCGGCGCTGGTCACGTGCATCTCGCTGGCCGCGTTCAATCGTTCGAGTGCCAACTCGACACGCCGCGGGAGATCGTCGTCCCAACCGAGCCGCTCGAAGATGTCGGGATGCTCGTTGGAGATCATCAGGACTCGGGCACCGCCACCAAGGATCGCACCAAGTTCCGGCGCATGCAGCAAACCCTCGACGGTGCAGTCGATGACCAACCCCGCCGTCGACAGCGCCGAGATGACTGCGGGATTTGCAGCAATGGCCTGCGACGCGCCCGTCGAGCGGACCGGCACCGAATGGGCGGATGGCGGTGTGGGCACGACGACATCGAAGAGGCGACCACCGAGCGACTGTGCAGCGAGCCGCGCTGTCTCGACAAGTGCCGGACGGCTTTGCGATTCACTGAGCAGCGCGACGACTTCACCCTCGACCAGGCCGCAGCGGCCGAAGTGGGCCGCGAAAGCCTCGATGAATCGCCACTCCGTCATCGCTCGACGCTCCGTGTCGCGGCACGTTGCATCTGCTCGTCGAGCAATTGATTCACCGCGTCCGGCGCTTCGACATTCAGCAGATGGCCGGCCTGCGGGACGACCACCAGCCTGGCACCGGGGATCAAGTCCGCCAACGCGAACGCGTAGGCGACCGGAGTTTCCTCGTCGAGTTCGCCGACCGCGCACAACGTCGGTGCGGTGATGGTCGGCAACAGCCCCCGGCTGTCGTGCGTGACAAGGCAGTCGATCGAGCTTCGCAACGCGGTTCCCGTCACTCTCGCCATCGCCGCGCGTTGCCCGGCCAACGCTTCTGGTGAGATCTGCGGACCCGCGATCGCGGCGAGTACCCCGTCGGCAAAGTCGGCGGGTTCGCGACCTGCGTCGAGCGGCGCCAGCCGGGCGGCACGCCATTCGTCGGGCTTCGTACCATCGAGGCCGAATGCCGGGCTGGTCGACAGCAACGTCAGGCTGAGCACTCGCGACGGATACCGGGCGGCGACATATTGGGCGATCATCCCCCCGAACGAGATGCCGGCGAGATGCGCTGTCGCGGCACCGAGCGCATCGAACAGGTCGATCACGGCATCGGCGAGTGCCGTGAAGGTCACCTCACCCGCGAGCGCCGCCGACGCCCCGTAGCCGGGCATGTCCCACGCCACCACACGATGCTCGCTCCCCAGCGCCCGGAGCTGAGGTTCCCATGACAGCCGGCTGCCGCCGAGGCCGTGCAGCAGGACAAGCGCCGGCCCGTCGCCCGACTCACGCCAGGCGAAGTGGGCCCCTTCGACGTCAGCCGCATTGGTCACCGATGCAGTCTTCCCTGCTCAGGTACATTTGTCAACGGTGTTGACATCACATCGATGACGCTCCAGAATCAACGACATGACGGTCGATCGCGACGAGTTGGTCCATCGTGTCCGTGCCTTGGGACCCGTGCTCAGCGAACGTGCCGTGCGGTATGACCGCGAGGCCAGCTTCCCGTTCGAGAACTTCGCCGACTTCCGACGAGAGGGCCTGCTGGCGCTGTGTGTTCCCACCGAGCACGGTGGCCTCGGCGCCAGCTACGCCGACTACGTGCGCGTCAGCGAGGAGATCGGCCGATACTGCGGGGCGACTGCTCTGACGTTCAACATGCACAACGCCACCATGCTGTGGTGCGGCCAGGTGGCCGATTCACTGACGATGACTGACACCGAGCGAGCCGCCCACGAGCAGATCCGTGCACACATGTTCCGCGGCGTGGTCGAGCATGGTCACATCCACAGCCAGCCGTTCTCGGAAGGACTCGCGCCCGGCGCCACCGCCGGCGTCGCAACTCGGGCTCGGCCCGTCGACGGTGGCTGGCGAGTGACCGGTCGCAAGATCTTCGCGTCGTTGTCGGGTGCGGCCAACTTCTACAACGTCATCTGCCAGGTTCCTGGCGACGACGCGATCCGTTTCCTCGGAGTGCCGGCCGCCGCAGAGGGTGTCTCGAGCCTTGACGATTGGGACCCGCTCGGCATGCGCGGCACGGTGTCGCGGACCCTGCTGATGGACGACGTCTTCGTGCCGGCGAGCAACGAATGGCTGCCGGCCGGCGTGTACAACCAGGCAGCCGACAGGTATCCGTGGTTGTTCTTGTCGTTGTGTCCCAGCTATCTCGGTCTGACTGGCGGAGTGCTCGACACGACCCGGGCGTACCTGCGCGGCGAACTGCTCGGCCAGACAGCAGGCGCCCGACGCGATCATCCGATGAAACAGGTCGGCTGGGCACAGATGCAACTGCGTCACCAGCAGGCCAGGGCGCTGCTGTACCGCGCTGTCGACGAAGCGACGCTTGACCCCGACGCGGACGCCCTCGTCCTCGGTTGGTCTGCTGCCTATACCGTGATGGAGCACGCCGCTGAGGTTGCCTCGACCGCCATCCGTGTATGCGGTGGTCAAGCAATGCTCAAGCACCTGCCGCTGGAGCGTATGTACCGCGATGCCCGGCTCGGGTCACTGATGCTGCCATGGAGCGCCGAGGTGTGTCTGGAGCGGTTGGCGACGGCTCGTCTGTACGACTGATGAGCCGGCACTCGTGACACGGCTGACACCCGCCATCATCGTGAGTGCCGCGATCGACGTGATCGGCGAGGTGGGATTCGAGCAGTTTTCCGTGCGACGGTTGGGTGAAGCACTCGATGCCGACCCGACAGCGATCTATCGCCACTTCCGCAGCAAGGACGAACTGCTGCGCGCGATGGGTGACCGCAGCCTGGCCGGGGTGGTCGATGCTCTGCCCACATCGTCGTGGCGTGACTGCATCCGCGAGCTGTGCATCCGCATTCGTACGGCGAATCTCGCCCAGCCGGCACTCGCGTCGCTGGTGCGCGGCGCTCCGCCGAGGCATCGCAACGAACTGCTGATCACCGAGATGATCCTTGCCACGCTGCGCAACGCGGGATTCGCATCAGTGGCTGCGGCGCAGGCGTACCACGCGGTGATCGAGCTCACGATCGGATCGGCCGCCATCGACGCGACGTTGGCATCGATGCCCGCAACTGCACGCGATCAGGTCTACGCCGAGTGGCGTGCGGACTACGCGGCTCTCGACACCCGCTTCTTCCCTCACTCGGTCGACATGGCGGCATCGCTGTACCCCGGCACCGCCGACGAGCGCTTTGCCTACGCGCTCGATCGCCTGCTCGATGGAGTCGAGGCCCTCGGGTGAGATGTGGCAGCGTCTTCTCATGCCGAGCTACATCGATCTGAATCGAGCCAACTGGGACGATCGAGCACCTGCGCATGCCGCTTCGCCGGACTATGCCTGTGAACGCTTCATCGCCGAGCCTGACTTCTTGAGCGAGGTGGTCAGGTTCGACATCCCGCTGCTCGGTGATGTGCGCGGACTCGTCGGTGTGCACCTGCAGTGTCATATCGGCACCGACACCATCTCACTCGCCCGGCTCGGGGCCGTGATGACCGGACTGGACTTCTCAGGAGCATCGGTGGCAGAGGCGCAGCGGCTGTCGACGTCGTCTGGAACCCCCGTCGAGTTCGTCGAATCCAACGTCTACGACGCGCGCGAGATTCTGCCGGCGGCGGGCTACGACCTTGTCTACACCGGGATCGGAGCGTTGTGTTGGCTGCCCGACGTGAGGAAATGTACACAGGTGGTGTCCGGGTTGCTACGCCCGGGCGGACGCCTGTTCATTCGCGAAGGACACCCCATGATGTGGTCGCTCGACGAGCTACACACCGATGATCTCGTGGTCGGCTACCCGTACTTCGAGCGACTCGAACCGTTGATCGACGACGACGCGGGAACCTATGTGGCCACCGATTCGGCGTTCACCCAGAACATCACGCATAGCTGGAATCATGGCCTCGGCGAGATCGTGACCGCACTGATCGATTCGGGAATGCAGGTGACCGGCCTCGTCGAGCACGACAGCGTGCCGTGGGAGGCTTTGCCAGGCCAGATGGAGCAGGGCGAGTCGGGTGAGTGGCGGGTGCGCGATCGACCGTGGCGTCTCGCCTGCTCGTACACCTTGCAAGCGACGAAGCGCTAGAAGAACGGCAGGTACTGCCCGAGCTCCCACGGAGAGATGGCCTCGACATCCCATGTTCCGTCGGCCATCTCCCACTTGGCCAGTTCGTCCTTGCGGATGGTCAGGAACGCCTTGACCAGATCGGGTCCCATCGCCTCGCACAACACCGAGTCGGCCTCGAGCGCGGCGAGGGCTTCGCCGAGATCGTGCGGCGTGTGACGGTCCGTGTTGGGCTCGGTGTCACTGTCGCCGATTTGCGGATCACCACAATCGCGACCATCGACGACACCGAGCAGCGCCGCATTGAGCATGACGGCGGCGGCAAGGTATGGATTGGCACTACCGCACGGCATCCGATTCTCGATACGCGTGCCCGGCCCGCGTTCGTAGGGCACGCGATATGTGCTGATGCGGTTGTCGAGACCCCAGTTGGCCCAGTAGCCGGCGATGATCCCAGGGATCAACCGCTTGTAACTGTTGACGAGGGGAGCCGACATCGCGGCCATCCCCTCGTGATGAGCGATCAGACCACCGATGCACTGGCGCGCCAAGGTCGACAACTCATGCTCGGCGTGCGGATCGTCGAACGCGTTCGCACCACCCTGCACCGGCGTGAGCGACAGGTTGATGTGCAGACCGCTGCCGACGAGATGGGCCATCGGCCGGCCCATGTACGTGATCCAATACCCCTTGCGGGCGGCCAGCTCCCGGGTCATCTCCTTGCAGATGAACGCGCGGTCCGCGGCGTCGAGTGCCGGGCCGTACTTCATGTTGAGTTCCATCTGACCAGGATGGAACTCGCCCAGGATTCCCTCGAGATTGAGCTCACACTTCTCGGCTGCGTCGAACATGTCGAACATCAAGCCGGTGTTGTCTCCACCCATGCCGACCCCGTAGACGCGATGTGACGGAAGGTTCAGCGGCCCGAACCCTCCCGGCGCATCGGCATCGGGTTGCATGACGTAGAACTCCATCTCGAACCCCAGTTGCGGCTCGTAGCCGAGCGCTGCCCAGGCGTCGACTGCACGCCTCAGCGCGGCGCGCGGGCACAGCGCCAGCGGCCGCCCGTTGTACTCGAGGTCGGCGATCGCGACATCGGTGTCGACCTCCCATCCGGGTCGCACCGACTCGGCGAGCGGCACGGTGGTCAGATCGGCAAAGCCGACGTCAGGGCCATAGCCATCGACGGGAAGGATGTCGCGATTGATGCCCATTGTCAGCGTCGTGACCGCGTGATGACCGTGCTCGAGCAGCCTGGCACGCGGCACGTACCGGCCATGCGACAAACCGTTGAGATCGGCCCACATCACTCGAACACGTCGATTCCCCATGGACGGCGACGCTAGCAAACGATCTTTGGCCAGGTCAGGCGTGATGCACCGTGTGCTGACCGACGTTGTCGATCGCTTCTTTCTTGCTGGCGAGCGCCCAGACCGCGGCAACCACCAACAAGATGAGAGCGAGGTGTCGACCCCACAGCTCCGACGCGACGGGCGCTGTCTCATCCCAGAACTGCGAATAGATGGCCAAGACGACCGTTGCCAACCCGATGATCGCGGCAATGAGATCGAGCGGTTTGCGCGTTGCGAAGTTCTTGAGCGCGCCGACGCACAGCAGGACGTACACGATGCAGATCAGGAAGCCACCGATGCGCGATGCGATCAGGAACCCGTTGAACGCTTCGAAGTTGAGGGCGTGCACCGGACCTGCGGGATCAAACAGGCCAGTGCCGTACTTCGCGAGTGCAATGAGGGTTGTGGCGACCGTGATGACCAGGATGACCAGACTGGCCATGGCCGGCAGTGACTTGGCATTCAGCTTGGAGAGTTGCGCCGGTAGCAAGCCGTCGCGGGACAGCGTGAACAGGCCGCGTGCTGCAGCGACTTGGAACCCAATTCCGACGGCGAGGATGTCGAGGAGGATGGCCAAGTCAATCCACACGGCGAAGAAGCGATTGAGATAGATGTCAGCCAGCACCGAGAAGTCACCGCCTGCAGCCGGATCGCCGATTGCCAAGCTGTACTGGGTGATCAGGAAGAAGGCTCCGACGATCAATATTGTCGCCACCACCGCGCGGGGGATCGACCGACGTGGATCCTTGGTTTCCTCGCCGAGTGCTCCGGCGAGTTCGAAGCCGATGAACATGAGAATGGCGAAGAGCAGACCCTTGAACACCGAGCCGCCCTCAGCGACATTCCCTGGATTGAACGAGTCGAGGCTGTTGCCGCCAGGTCCGCCGTCGGCGATGACCTTGACGGCCAGCACCAGGAACGGGATGATCGACAACACGATCAGCACCAACTGTGCCTTCACCGAGATTTGCACGCCCAACACGTTGGCTGCGTACATGAGGACTGCGACGATCAGTGCCCACACCCACCACGGCACCTCAAGGCCCATGTGGTTGTCGAAGAACGCTTTGGCCCAGAGCCCGCCGATGATCGCGATTCCCGGGCCGGCGAGCGTGATCGCGGCCAAGTGGTAGACGCCTGCGCTGAATGCAGCGACGCGTTTGCCCAGCGAATGGGCGACGAACTCGTAGACCGTGCCCGACCCGGCGTAGCGCTTGGCAAACTCGCTCAACGTCCAACCGATGCCGAGCACGCCGACAGTTGTCGCAAGGATCACGAATGGACCGGCGCCTGGTGCCAGGAACAGGGCGATCAAGCCGCCCAACACACCACCCGAGAAGACCGGGCCCACCGCCAACGACTGGGCGACACAGTCGACCGTGCTGAGCTGTCCGCTCGCGAGCTTTGGAGCGTCTACAGACATGCGATTCCCCTCCTGGAGGACCGCACCCCCATGGGCGATCCTTTGGGGCCGAACGATAACAGACGGCTTGTGGTCAGCCGTCGATATCTACGAGAGCGCCGTCACCGTCTCGCGAAGAGGTTCGCCGAAGTCGCGGAGCAAGGGGATGCCGGCCATTCGCAACACCGTGTTGTCGAGCACGCTGTTGGCAGGACGCGGCGCCGGCCGCGTCGGCCGCAGCTCGGCACTCGCAATTGGGCGCACCATGTCGGGACGCTTACCCATTGCCGCGACCACCTCGCAGGCGAAGCCGTACCAACTCGTCGGTCGCTGATTGGTGACGTGATGGACGCCGCTACGCCGCTCGACCGCGAGGCCTTGCACGACTAGCGCACAAGCGAAGTGCAAGAATGCGAGGACCAGCAGCATGGCACGCAGGTCGATGGCTGTTGGCACCTGGCCCGC
>JANOJI010000002.1:0-4600 GCA_031408175.1 Ilumatobacteraceae bacterium | reverse complement strand
GTCGGACCTGGCAGCTTCGATCCGCGCCCGGCTGACCTTGCTCTCGAGAAACGCCGGCCACGCCTCGTACCGGTCCCAATCGATTCGGGTACAGGCATCCCAGGTGAGGCGCAGCACCTGCGACAGCACCTCATTGCGGTCCGCGTGGGCAGGCAGACGTGCACACTGCGCGCCGGCGAACGCAACCGCCCAGGTGTGCAGCGAGCTGTACAGCTCGTTCGACAGTTTAGCGTCATCCTCGCCGGTCATCCGCCGCTTGGCCAGGGGCTCGAGCACCACGGACACAAAGTCGGGGTGCCGAGGCGACTGCGTCGCGGGCATTCGACGGCGTTCGACGAATCGGGCATTTCCGGGTTGTGCCGGAGTGCTGGTGGACGACTCCATAGTGGTCACCCAAGGGTGGTTGCTAGCTCCGCGTGCATCACCCTGGTACGACATGTGCGCCTTTTTCACCTTTTGTCACTCTGAAGTCATCAAACCTGCGGCAAGTGCCGCTGAACAGAGACCTTGTACCCCTTCGTGGCGTCACAAAGGCCCCTGCTGGCCCAGAAAGCCCGCTCAGCCCGCCCGGCGGGCACCCCGACCGCGGGCCCCACCGACTTCTCGTGCGCATCTTCACCTAAGACGTGAGAGATACTCGTCAACTGCTCGGCGATCATCCCGGAGTGGTGGTCGTCCCGATCTGACCAACCACGGTGGTCGTCGTGGAGATCGAAGGATCCTCGAGCACGGCGTTCGCCGTGGTCGTTGTCGTTGACGTGGCGGGTGCCGTGATGTAGATCGTCGTCTGCGGCGGCCCCCCAAAGCCCCCGAACACACTTTGCAGAACATCGCCCTCCCGGGGCAGCTGCGCAAAATCAATCCCCGAGTTCATACTCTGCATCTGTTGGACGTCGTAAAAGCCGAGCGCGCGAGCGATCTCGTGCCACACGATGTAGTTGAACATCGCTCCGCATTCGGCTGTGACGCATCCAAACATCTCGGCCGTCGGCATCTGATCGACGTCGACCCCGTCCGTTGGGTAGGCGAGGCCCGCCGCCGACGGGTCGAACTGAAGGTACGACAGGGCATTCCACACCAACGAGGGGTCGACCGCGCGAATCGGCACACTGGTCACGCTCACCTCATTCATTCACCAACTGAGAGCCCTGACACACCGGTTTGGTTCCAGCAAATGCACTCAGCCGGCGCGGCGGGCACCTCGACCTCGGGCCAGGGACTTCTTGTGCTCGATGAAGTCGACAAGCACGTAATCGCCCAGCGTTTCAGGGGTGGTGAAGAAGGCGCGGCCGCGATTGATCGACGTCAGTTTCTCGATGAACGACTTGAGGTAGCTGTTCGCGTCGAGCATGAACGTGTTGATGCGGATGTTGTCCTTGGTGCAGCGCACCACCTCGCGCAATGTGGCCTCGATCGTCTCGGGCACCGGCGGGTAGTTGAAGAACACGTCGCCGCGTTGGGTGATGTGTGCGGTCGGTTCGCCGTCGGTGATCATGATGATCTGCTTGGTGCCAGTCTGCTTGGCGAGCAGGTGTCGGGCGAGCAGGAAGCCGTGCTGCATGTTGGTGCCGTACACGAAGTCCCACGACACCTCGGGAAGCTGTGCCGCCGTGAGAATCCGTGCTGTCTCGCTGAACCCGACAATGCCCATGTAGTCGCGTGGGAACTGCGACGTGATCAACGAATGCAGGGCCATGGCCACCTTCTTGGCCGGCAGGAAGTTGTCGCGCATCGGCATCGACAACGACAGGTCGAGCATGAGCACAGTCGAGGATTTAGTGAGATGCTCGGTCTTTTCGATCTCGAAATCGTCGGGCGACAACTGCACCGGCGTGCCCGTGCCATTGCGGCGCAGCGCGTTGCGGATGGTCTTGTGCAGATCGAGGTTGAACGGATCGCCGTACTCGTACTGCTTGGACTCGTAGGTGCGCTCATGGCCCTGGCCGAGGCGATCGATCTGATGCTGGCCGACCTTGTCCTTGGCCAGCTTGTCGAACAGATCGCGTAGCGCATTCGAGCCGATCTTGCGCAGGCCTTTGGGCGTCAGCTCGAGCCGCCCTTCCTTCTGCTCGATGAGGCCCGCTTCTTGCAGCATCTTGGTCAGCTCGGCAAGCCGTTGTAGCGAACGAGCGGCGTCGTCGCCCATCAGGTCGCGCACCTTGTCCATGTCGGCCTCTGCGAGCGCGCCGGGGCTGGTGGCATTGCGCAGCAGGTTCTCGAGCTGGTCGAGGTCCCCGAGCTCCTGCATGGTCTGCATCGCCTGGCCCATGCCCATCGGGTCGCTGCCCTCGAACTGGTAGCCCTGCCCCCACCCCATCTGCGGGTACATCGACTGCAGGTTCTGGCCGAGCTGGCTCATCTGCCATCGCAGGTCCATGTCTTCCATCAACTGATCGCTGAGCTGCTGCAACTGTGCTCGCTGCTCGGGCGACATCGAGTTCATCATCGCCTGCATCGCAGCCATCCGCCTGGCCATCTGCTCGAGCAACTCGTCGAGCGATCGTGGGTTCTCGGGGAAGAACTCGCCGAACTCCTCCATGAACTTCTCGAACTCGGGATCTTCGCCGCGCTCACGCTTCTCCAGCATCTCGTTGAGGCCCGCAATCATGTCCTTCATCCGCTGCATGTCTTCGGCAGACATGTTCTGCATGGCCCCCGACATCTGCTCAACCATCTGCTGGGTCAGTTGTTGGCGGATCTTGTCGAGCAGTTGCTCGAAGCGTTGCGCTGCCTCAGCGGATTCGAAGTCGTAGGCCTGCAGCTCGCGAACCTTCCCGGCGAGATCGTCTGGCAGCATGTCGAGACGGAAACTGCGATCGGCAGCAGCATCGCGTGCGGTCTGCGCTCGGCGCTCGTCGCCACTGCGCTCCGCAGCCTGGGTGGCGTTGTCGATGGCGTGTCGTTCCTCGTCGACGATGTCGTTCAACTCGTCGGCGATCTCGCTGTAGACGCCACCGAGGTCGTACTGGTCGAGTCGTTCCTGGCGCTGTTGCCGCAGCTTGTCCATCAACTCCCGCAGGCCTTGCAGTCGCTCGCCATTGCGATCGCGCATGCCTTCTTGCATCATCCGCCGCAGGGCGGAGTTGACGTCGCCGTGGTACAGCAGATCGTCGGTCAGTTCGTCGAACAGACCCTCTGCGTCGAGATCGAAACCGCGCTGCGTGCCGTCCCAACGCGAGTAGGTGAAACGGGCTGCCATAGGAGAACCCTACAGAAAGATTGCCCCGGCTACCCTGGGGTACGGCATGCGTGTTCCCCGCACATTTTTATTCGTCGATCTCTCTGGCTTCACGAACTACACAGCGGCTTTTGGCGACGACGCCGCGGGCCGAATCCTCAGTGCATTCCGCTCGCTTGTCCGCGAGATCGCCAGCGAGCGTGGCGTGCGCATCGCCAAGTGGCTGGGTGACGGCTGCATGGTCGTATCGATCGAGCAGAGCAACGCCGTGGCGTTCGCCCTCGATCTGGAACACCGATCGGCCGAAGTCTGCGCGCCACTGTCGCTGCGAGTCGGTCTGGCCACCGGCCATGCTCTGCTGTTCGAGGGCGACGACTACATCGGCTCGGCGGTCAACATGGCCGCCCGCCTGTGCGACGTTGCCGGACCGTTCGAGGTGCTGATGCCGACGATGCAGATCGAGCGGTTGCCACGTGGCGTCACCGCCCACGCCCATGATCCCGTGGAGTTGCGGGGTTTCCCCGGCCCGATCGAGGTGGTCGAACTGGGTGGCCTGCCGGAGTTGATCGCCAGCACGGACACTGGCGAGCTCTGGACCCGCATCCCGTTCGCGTGATTCGCGGAGCGATCGTCCCCCAATCCCGCCTCGACCGCGGACGATTCCATGAGGACCTCGTCCTGCTCGGCGGTCTCGGCGCGTCGACGGTGCGCATCACCCTCGACTGGTCGTGGTTGCAGCCGAAGGCAGGAGCGTTCGACGGCGACGCAGTGGAGTGGTACGCAGGCGTGTTGCAACACGCCACCACGCTGGGGATCGGGCTGCAGTTCACTTTGCTCGAACGCAGCGTCCCACAGTGGTTCGACAACGACGGCGGATTCGCCGACCAGCGATTCGCCGGTCATTGGTGGCCGCGCTGGGTCGAGGGCGTGTCGGAACGCTTCGGCGACATGGTGGCGGGCTGGGTTCCGTTCGACAACCCACTGGCATTTGCCAACCGCGTGATCCCTGACGATCCTCGCCGCCATGGTGAGGTGCTCGACACACTCGTCGTCGCCTGGCGCGACGCATGGCGCGTGCTGCGCGGCGGCCCGCCCGTGGTCACAGCCATCGGCGTGAAGACGATCAGACCGGCTGATCAGACCATCGAAGCTGCCGAGGCCGCCCGCCGTCAAGATCACCTTCGTTGGCAGGTGTGGTTGCAGGGCCTGCACGATGGGACGATCAGCATCCCCGGCCGCGCCGATCGTGAGCTGGCCGACCTCGCAGGGTCGTGCGATGTATTGGGCATCATCGTCGCCGATGTCGACGAGTCGCTGGGCGCCGTCTTGCGAACCGCCGAGATGGGGCCCGATCGTCCCCTCGCGATCACGCTGATCACGCCACCGGGCAAGGATGCCGATCGGGTGAGAGCGGTCGAACGG
>JANOJI010000650.1:0-3781 GCA_031408175.1 Ilumatobacteraceae bacterium | reverse complement strand
CGAAAAGCGAAGCACCCCGGGCTGCGCAGCCAGCCGAAGCCAGCGCGCCGCCCGGGGCGACTCCTTTTGGTTCATGATCCACCACTGGTCGACCTGCTGGCGTTAGCCTGTAGCTCGACTCAATGTCATCGCCCGTCAGCGCAAGCGCTGGCGGGCGATTCCCTTTGTCAGTTCACTCCCCGCTTGCACGGCTCGTTCCCCAACCACTGATCCGGTCTTCCCCGGTCACCCGGCTCCGACCGATCCAGCTGCTCGTTCAGCTACCCCGGTTACCCGGTTCGCTTCCCTCGCTGAACCGGCTTGTAGCGACCTGGTTGCCCAGTCCGTTTCTCCCCGGCCCCACCGCTCGGCCCGAAGGCCTCCCGGCGGAATGGATCATTCCCCTCCCGAACCCGCTTTCACCTCGTGAACTCGGTTGGCCCTCCGATCCTTGTGACCTCCATTGCTGGCTGCCACGGTGTTCGGCACCGTTCCTCGAGTTCCGGTTGGCGTGCGCTTTCCGGTACTCGGCTAGCTTGCTCCAACTCAAGATCGCAGGTCAAGTGGTATTTTTGAAGTCACAGGGTTATCCGCAGACTTTCTTGACAATCCCCAGAAGTTTTTCGTCTGTCCACCTTTTGCACACAGGTTTTGCACAGCGTTCACGTTGACGCACGAGTGAAAACCGGATTGAATGGTGCTCGTGATCTCTCGCCTCGCCACGATCATCATCATTGACTAGCGCATGTCGGCCTACGCCGATGTGCGCTCCGAGCCGCCCACCCGGGCGGCTCTTTCATTTCCGGGGCCAACCAGTCAGGGAACAGGATCAGCCATGAGCAACGATTCAGTCGAAGTCTTCGACACGACACTGCGCGACGGTTTGCAGGTCGAGGGCGTGTCGGCCACTGTCGATGACAAGCTGCGTATCGCCGAACAACTCGACTATCTCGGCGTCCACTTCATCGAAGGCGGCTGGCCAGGCGCCAATCCGAAAGACATCGAGTTCTTCGCCCGCGCCGCGACCGAGTTGCAGCTGACGACGTCGACGATGGTGGCATTCGGGTCGACCCGGCGGCCGAAGGGCAAAGTCGACGACGACGCCACGCTGCGCAACTTGCTCGACGCCAATACCTCGACGGTGTGCATTGTCGCCAAGAGTTGGGACTATCACGTCCTCAATGCGCTGCAGACCACGCTGGACGAGGGCGAGGCGATGATCGCCGATTCGGTGGCGTTCCTCGCCGGCCACGGCCGGCAGGTGATGGTCGACATGGAGCACTTCTTCGACGGTTTCAAACGCAATCCCGAATTCGCGCTGCGAGCCCTGGAAGCCGCTGTCGTGAAAGGCGCCAGCCACGTGGTGTTGTGTGACACCAACGGTGGCTCCCTGCCACACGAGGTCGAGGCAATCGTCGCCGATGTCCACCGCCATGTCGGCGGTGACGTGATCATCGGCATCCACTGTCACGACGACACTGGTTGCGCTGTCGCCAACTCGATGGCCGCCGTGCGCTCGGGCGCTCGGCACGTTCAGGGCACGCTCAACGGCTTGGGCGAGCGCACGGGTAACTGCAACCTCACCACCGTGATCCCCAACCTGCAGTTGAAACTCGGCATGCCGTGCCTGCCGGAGGGTCGCATCGAGCGACTCACTGCGGTCAGTCATCACGTCGCCGAGGTGCTCAACCGTCCCCTCAACCCGCAGGCGCCCTACGTCGGGGCATCGGCATTCGCCCACAAGGCCGGCCTGCACGTCAGTGCGATCGTCCGGGCCAAGGATGCGTACGAGCATGTCGATCCCGAGTTGGTCGGCAACGGCACCCGATTCATCGTCAGCGAGATGGCGGGGCGAGCGACGATCCAGATGAAGGCCGTCGAGCTCGGTTTGCCGATGGACGGCCCGGCCGTCAACCAGGTGATCGACGACCTCAAGCGGTTGGAGCACGAGGGCTATCACTTCGAGGCGGCCGACGCCTCGCTGGAGCTGCTCATGCGCCGCGCCGCCGGGTGGCAGCAGGACTTCTTCCGCGTCGAGAGCATGCGCGTGATCACCGACGAACTCACCACTGGCGACTTCACGACTGAAGCGACGGTCAAGGTGTGGGTCGGCGACCAACGCCACGTGCACACAGCGGAGGGCAACGGCCCCGTCAACGCCATCGACTCCGCTCTGCGCGCAGCTATCGGGGTGGCATACCCGCTGCTGTCGAAGGTGCACCTCACCGACTACAAGGTGCGCATCCTCGACGGGGCGACGGCCACGGGAGCAGTGACCCGAGTCCTGATCGACGCCACGAACGGCGATCGCACTTGGACGACCATCGGCGTGAGCCCCAACATTATCGAGGCCTCGTGGCGTGCGCTCGAGGAAAGCATGGTCTACGGCCTGCTGCACTCCGCCGGCTGAGGCCGCCTCACCCAGTGGTGTGTCTGATGACTCCGGCACGCATGCGGGGCGCCCGTCGACACACGCCGAAAACGACGTGTCTGGGGTTCGCGAGGTAGAAAGGGGGTTCATGGCAGCGCCCAAGTTCGCCCGCGTTTCACCCGTCGACGATTCGAGGGTCTACGCCTCGCCCGACATCGTCCCTGCGTCGTGGAAGCCCGATCGTCCTGGCGACCTCGTCGGGTTCCAGCCAGAGGGTGCTCGGCTGGGCTTTCAGGGTCCCGACCAGGGCTTTGCGCTGAAGATCGCCAACGGTTTCCGCGATCGCCTGCAGCTGCAGCCCGGCGAGCAAGTCACCGACGCCATCCAAGGCTGCCTCGGTATTGCCCTGCGGCGCGCCTCGATGTTCAGCAGGGCGCCGGTCGTCCACGATCTCACCATCGCCTTCACGGTGTGGGGATTTCTCGACGGCAACCCACCCGCCGAACTGACGAACGAGCGGGCACGCCTGTTCGAAGGTGTCAGGAACACACTGCACCACTACGACGAGGCCAGGGCGCTCGTCGACATGGTTCCCGAGGCAACATTGCGTATGACACCGGCTCAGGTCACCGCTGCCTACCCAGGACGATGGAGGGAGTTGTTAGGCATATGACTCAACCGATGAATCTCACCGATGAGCAACGCGAGTTCCGTGCAGTCGTTCGCAGATTTGCCGAGGACAAGATTGCGCCTCGCGCCGCGGCCACCGACGAGAAGGCCGAGTTCAACTGGGACGCCTTCAAGGCGCTCGTGGCGGCGGACCTCACGTCGCTGCAATATCCCGAGGAGTACGGCGGCCAAGGGGCGTCGCTGGTGACCCAGGCGATCGCTGCGGAAGAGTTGGCGCGAGCGTGCGCCTCGACCAGTCTCATCTTCCTCATCTCCAAGCTGGGAATGCTGCCGGTGATCAACTTCGGATCCGAGGCACTGAAGGCCGAAGTACTGCCGCGGATCTGTGATGGCAGCAGCCAGGCCAGCTACTGCCTCAGCGAAGCCGACGCAGGCAGCGATGTGGCATCGATGACGACCCGTGCCGTGACCGATGGCGATGACTGGGTCATCAACGGCACGAAGTGTTGGATCACGAACGCCGGCATCAGCGACCTCTACACGGTGTTCGCCCGCACATCCGAGGATCGCCACAAGGGCATCACGTGCTTCCTGGCCAAGGCCGAGTGGGGCGTGCACGTCGACAAGCTCGAGCTGACGGTCTCGGTACGGATTCCTAATGACATTTCAGCAAACACAAAGGACGAATCATGACGCACACGACTCGCCGAGATTTTCTGCAACTGACCACCTTGGCCGCCGCCAGCAGTCTGATGCCGGTGTGGAACAGTTCGTCGAGCACGATGGCCCAAGAAGCCAAAT
>JANOJI010000516.1:0-5074 GCA_031408175.1 Ilumatobacteraceae bacterium | reverse complement strand
TCGGCGGCACGATGCCGCCAAAGGGCACTGGCACCATCCAGGCCCTGACCTCGACGTGGGCGTCGCTGTCGGAGGATCGGAAAGACGCGGCGTCGCGCGACGAGGTCACCAAGCTGTGGTCGCGTGCCGAGGTGCTGCGACTCACCAACATCCGTGCCAATCAGAATCGCAAGATGGGCGATCCCGGCCCTGAGGGCTCGATCGCCAAGATGGCCTACGCCGATCTCAACAAGGACATCTACGCCAAGGTGATCGACCTCATGGGCGCCGAGGGGATGCTCTATGGCAGCTACGAGATGGTTCGCCCCGAGACTGCAATGGCGTTCGAATACATGCAGAAGGCCTTCCTGCGCAGCAGGGCAAATTCCATCGAGGGTGGCACCACCGAGGTGATGAAGAACATTCTCGGCGAGCGTGTGCTCGGCCTTCCGGGTGATGTGCGCGTCGATCGCGAAGTTCCGTGGAGCCAGGTCCCGCGCAACTAGCCACGCCATAGCAAGGCCAGCGTTTGATGACTGCGGCCCCGGATCGGGGCGCCAGCTCACAAACGCTGGGCGACTATGTGCCGCGAAGGGCCGCCAGTACGTCGCTCGCCGCGAAGTCGTGATCGTTCAACGTCGCCGACCGCGCCGCTGAGCCACCCAACAAGGTGGCTGCGGCCGCACCGATGGCAGCTTGCAACTCGCGAATGTTGCGCGGTGGCGGGAAGTACTCATCCTCGTCTGTGACCTTGACCGCTTCGACGCCGTGTCGAGGATTGAGAAGTCGAAGGATCTCGTCGACGAGTTCCTCGGGCGCCGATGCTCCGGCGGTGACACCAATCGTGCCGTGCAGATCAGTGGGGAGCTCGCCGGCTTGGTTGACGCGAAAGACCTTTGGGCATCCGGCTTCGATCGCCAACTTCTCCAAGGCGCGCGTATTGGATGAGTTCGCAGACCCGATCACCACGATCGCATCGCACCTCGATGCCATCGCCATGAGTGCGGATTGCCGGTTCGTGGTGGCGAAGCAGAGGTCGCTGCGGCCAGGGGTCCACGCATCCGGATACTTGGCAGTGACGGCCTCGGCGACGCCCGACCAATCGCGATGCGACAAGGTGGTCTGGGCCAGCAGGGCGACAGGCTGATCGAACTGCGGCAGGGCGGCGACCTCGGCCACGCTCTCGACACGGCTGATAGACAGCGGGGCGACGGCCATCGTGCCGACTGCCTCCTCGTGACCCTCGTGGCCGACGTAGACGATGCGGAATCCCTTCTTCGCCCGGACCTTGACCTCGTGGTGCACCTTGGTGACCAGCGGGCACACCGAGTCGACCACGTAGCTTCCGCGAGCGCGAGCGGCGGCAACGACCTCGGGTGCCGAGCCATGTGCGGAGAGCATGATCGGGAAACCAGCAGGAACATCGCCGATGTCGTCGACGAACACCACCCCTTGTTCGACGAAACGGTCGACGACGATCTTGTTGTGGACGATCTCGTGGTAGCAGTAGACGGGTGGTTCGAACGTGCGCACCATCCAGGCCAACGCCTTGATCGCCATTTCGACGCCGGCACAGAACCCGCGTGGTTCTGCCAAGAGAACCCGATCGACGACCACGTTCGCAGGCTACCCCGGGGCTGCCGCCGATAGCCTGAAGCCCCATGTCCGCACCGGTTGTTGTCAGCGTCGCGCCCGGGTCCGCCGCTGAGCGGGCCGGCCTGTGCGCGGGCGACGAGGTCGTCACGATCAACGGGATCGCGCCCCGCGACATCATCGAGTGGCAGTTTGCAGCAGACGAAGCCGAGATCGAGATCGAGTTGCTACGTGGGGGTTTGCAGACTTCGCTCGAGATCATCAAGCGCGCCGGAGAGCCGTTGGGCGCCGAGGTGTCGAGCGCCGTTTTCGACCGTGTGCGCACTTGCGACAACCATTGTGAGTTCTGCTTCATCTATCAGTTGCCACAGGGAATGCGCCGCAGCCTGTATCTGAAGGACGACGACTATCGGCTCAGCTTTCTGTACGGCAACTTCACCACGCTGACTCGTTTCACCGAAGCCGACCTCGAACGCGTCATCACCGAGCGCCTGTCGCCGTTGAACGTCAGCATTCACACCACTGATCCCGACGTTCGGGCGCGCATGCTGAAGAACCCGCGAGGAGGCATGAGTCTGCGCTGGTTGCGGGCGCTGCTCGACAACGACATCGTCGTGCGCGGTCAGGTCGTGCTGTGCCCGGGCGTGAACGACGGCGAGATTTTCGACCGCACAATGGCCGGCGTGCTCGACGAGTATCCCGACCTCGAATCGGTCGCGGTGGTGCCGTTGGGGTTGAGCAAGTTCAACAAGGAGTCGGCCATGCGGCTGCATACCCGCGACGAGGCCGGAGCGATGATCGACGCAATCGAGGACTGGCAAGACGTGTTCCTGCACACTCTGGGTCATCGCATGGTGTTCGCCGCCGACGAGTACTACCTCATGGCCGATCGGCCGTTCCCTGGCGAGGACACCTACGAGGCGTTCTCGATGCACGAGGACGGCATCGGCATGGCGCGCACCTTCGAGATGGAGTTCACTGGACGCGCAGCAACGCCGACTGGGCCCCAGGCCGGCTTCTTCGCCGCTGTCGACGCCCCGCCCAACCCCGCTGCATACACGGGGCTGCGAGCGCGCACCTGTGGATCCGAGGGAACCACGCTGCGACTCGGCGCCCGCCGCAACGCTCCCATCGGGATCCTCACCGGTGATTTCGGGGCCAGGGTGATCGCACCGCTCGTCGATGAGTTGCACCGCCCGGATATCAGGGTCATCGCCGTCGCCAACGAGTTCTTCGGCGGCAATACCGCCGTCACCGGATTGATGGTCGGCCATGATCTGCAGCGAGTCCTGGCCTCCGAACCGGCCGGCCATCGATACCTGCTGCCCGACGTCTGCCTGTCGGAAGGTCGCTTCCTCGACGGCACCACCATCCACGAGCTTCCACACTCGGTCGAGGTGGTTGCCACCGACGGCATCTCACTACGCAGAGCTCTGGAGCCCGCATCATGACGCTGCCCACCGTTGTCATCGTCGGACGGCCCAACGTCGGCAAGAGCACGCTGTTCAACCGGATCATCGGCGAACAGGTGGCCATCGTCGAGGACCGCCCCGGAGTCACACGCGACCGCAAGGAGACCGAGGCCGACTGGCTCGGCGTTCACTTCCTGCTGGTCGATACGGGAGGCTGGCTGCCTGGAGGCAACGACCTCGACGCGAAGGTCAGTCGCCAGGTGGAGGCTGCCGTGAAGACGGCGGATGTCGTGCTATTCCTGGTCGACGCGACAACCGGTGTCACGGAGGACGACGAGGCGCTGGCCAGTTGGCTGCGCAGGATCAAGGCGCCCGTTCTGTTGGTGACCAACAAGGCCGACAACGAGCGACGTGAGAACGACCGATGGGAGTTCCTGGCGCTGGGCGCGGGAGAGCCGTACCCGGTCAGCGCATTGCATGGCCGCCGCGCCGGTGATCTGCTCGACGAAGTCATTTCCCTGTTGCCGCCATCGGACGACGACGATCCTGAGATCGGCCTCGATCTCGAAGATGCCAACGAACTGTGGAAGGCCGGCGACACGCCACCGCCTCGCGTTGCCATCGTTGGTCGCCCCAATGTGGGCAAGAGCACGCTGTTCAACCGGCTGGTCGGCGAGGATCGCTCGGTCGTTCACGACATGGCCGGCACGACGCGAGACGCCATCGACACCCTGGTCGACACGCCCGACGGCCCGATCGTGTTCGTCGACACCGCCGGCATGCGCCGGCGCAGCCGGGTCGACGATTCAGCGGAGTACTACTCCGTGGTGCGCGCCCTGCGGGCCATCGACGGCAGCGACATCGCCCTGCTGGTGATCGACGCGACCGATGGCATCACCAGTCAAGACCAACGACTGGCCGAGCGCGTCGACGCAGCCGGATGCCCGATCGTGGTGATGTTGAACAAGTGGGAGTTGATCGACGATCCCGAGAAGCGACTGCACGTGCAGGCCGAACTGAAGCGCAAGCTGTACTTCGTGGGCGATGCGCCGGTGCTGAAGATCTCGGCGCTGACCGGCAAGGGAGTCAACAAGCTCCAACCGGTTCTTCAGGAGGCAATCGTTCAGTACCACCGACGCGTGCCCACGCGCGACGTCAACCGGGTGATCTCCGACGCGCAGCAGCGCCAGCCGGCGGGTCACGGCGTCCGCGTGCTGTACGCGCTGCAGGGTGCAACCGATCCGCCGACGTTCACGTTGTTCGTCAACCGCGAACTGCCGCAGACATACATGCGTTACCTCGAGCGCAGCATCCGCGAGGCCTTCGAGTTCGGCAGCACGCCGTTGAAGCTGCGGGTCAGGAAGCGGACCGACTAGTGCCCTGGTGCGAGGACTGCGCCAAGTATTGGGCGCCGGCGGCGATGAACCAGGACGGCACCTGCCCGACCTGCGGACGACTGGTCGAGGCGCCGGTGCGGCAGCCGATCACCGCCAAGAACCTCGACCTGCGCAAGTTGGCGGCCGGGGAGGATGGCGAGGAAGCCGTCAAAGCCCCGTGGCACTTCAAGCTGTTGATGGTGCTGTTGGCCCTGTACCTCGGATGGAGGATCATCGACCTGTTCACGTGACGGGCGGAAGTTCCGGCGGCTACGGCCGTAAAGCACACGCGACGCGTTACGATCCGGGCGGTCATCCGCAATAGCGGGCTGTAGCGCAGCTTGGTTAGCGCACTTGTCTGGGGGACAAGGGGTCGCAGGTTCAAATCCTGTCAGCCCGACCCACGAAAACCTAGGTCGTTGGGCGCGATTTCGGTACTCCCAGTGCCGAAATCGAACCCAATGAGCCTGGTTGGGTGCGCCGTGAGTACCCGCCATACCGAATCGCGCCCGACCGGTCACCGAGCTCGCGCCGGCCGCCAGCGGACACATGATTCGCAAGAAGTCTTGTGGGTTATCTGAGCAAACCTTGACGGTTTTTCGCTCAACCATCCTGCACACTGCACCGATAGCTCAGTGAGGCATGGACTGGTCATGCTCACAGGACGCATACCGGGCGGCGGCAATGAACCTTCGAGTAGTCAAGCGACGAGGC
>JANOJI010000618.1:0-2002 GCA_031408175.1 Ilumatobacteraceae bacterium | reverse complement strand
GTCGTTGTGAGCGGCGAGGAATTCGAGGCTCTTGATCGTGGGCGGCATCATCGTCAACGCTCGTTGTTCCTGGCGGCGCAGGGCTTCTCGAGGGCCTACCCAGGTACTGGCGATGGTTTCGTTGTCGTCGTGCCGCGATGTCTGACCGGGCGGGGTCACGGCAACGAAGAAGCGAGTGTCGAAACGGCGAGGCGATTCACCGACCGGCGTGATCCAGTGGCTGACCCACACCAGGTCGGCGACTGCCGGGATGAGTCGATGTTCGCTGCAGAGCGCACGCAGGTCGACCGATCCGTCGTAGACCGCCTGACGATGGTCGAGGGCGGGATGGCCGTCAGTGACCATCGTGCCCCTCGCATCGGTAGCGAGCAGTACTCCGGCTTCCTCGTAGCACTCTCGAATCGCGGCGATGACGTATCCAGCGTCGCCCTCGCCATCCGCCTCGTCGACCTTGCCTCCGGGGAACACGTACATGCCGCCGGCGAATGCTGCGGCCGTCGTGCGGCGAAGCATGAACACTTCGATGCCTGCGCCGGAGTCCGCCGTGGTGTGCACGTCGCGCAGCAGCATCACCGTTGCGGCCGGCTTGGCGGGGATCTCGTCGGCGACCATTGCGGGCGACCGTAACGCGTTGCGTAGTCTTGCGCCCGTGTTGGTTTGGATGGATCTCGAGATGACCGGTCTGGAGCCATCACGACACGTCATCGTCGAGATTGCCACGCTGGTGACCGACGACGACCTCAACATCGTGGCCGAGGGTCCCGATCTGGTCGTCCATCAAGACGACGCTGCTCTTGCTGAGATGGACCCAGTCGTGGTCGAGATGCACACCAAGAGCGGACTGCTCGATGCGATCCGCACGTCGACGATGTCGCTCGCCGATGCCGGCGCGCAAACCCTGGAGTTCATCAAGACCCATGTCACCGAGGCACGGCGAGTACCGCTCTGTGGCAACTCGATTGGCATGGATCGTCGATTCCTTGCGGCGTACCTGCCCGAGATCGAGGAGTACCTGCACTACCGAAGCGTCGATGTCAGCACGGTCAAGGAGCTGGTGAAGCGCTGGTATCCGGGGCTCAACAACACTCGGCCACGCAAGGCAGGGGCTCATCGAGCCCTCGACGACGTGCTTGAGAGCGTTTTGGAAATGAAGTTCTATCGCGAGCACGTCTTTGTGCAGGCGATCACCCCACCGGTCACGGAGCATTCGCCCGAATCCAGCTGAGCGCGCTCGCAGGGTTGACCCGCTGCTCGTCGACGTCGTCGAGCAGCGATCGCAGCCGGGACAGTTCGTTCGAGGCGCTGATGCCGTAGCGCAGCGGATTGGAGTCGGTGACCGCGGTACACGTGCGACACGCCCGTGGATGCATCGCGGTGAAGTACTGACCCGTGGCCGGAGGGGCTAGCACACCGCACAGCGTTTCGCGTCGGCGACCCTCGGGCCGCACACTGGTGCGCAAGGCGTGAGTCTTGCCGAATGGTGCGATCGAGCCGCCGCGTTCATATCCGCTTCCTGACCAGGCGTCCCCTGTGACCTGGCCCGGAAGGGGACGTACGGTGCGCTGATGCTCGAAGCCGTGGCGGTGTTCATAGGCCCGCTGGCGGCAGGCGTGGTTGCAGTAGAGGCGAGGACGGCCCGGGCGACAGGCGATGGCGAACTCGTTGGCGCACCATGAACACGGGCGATGCGTCGGGCGGGGTTGGACGATACGAGGCATGCTGTTCGTTCTACGCCGGGGGTGTGATACGGGAGTCGACGACGGTTCGTCGCCAGCGATCCGTCCGATCTCGCGCCCGGGCCCCAGCCCCGAGCCAGCCGGACCCGCAACCACCATCTACCAATGCCAGATTGCTGACCCTCCTGAATCGTCCGTGACGAAACGGCACCCCGTGTCGCCCCGCATCCCCCTCCTGAATCGTCCGGGCCGAAACGGCGCCGTGGTCGGGTTTCGTCACAGACGATTCGGGACGACTGCGGATCGCCCTCGGCGGCGGCGTTTCG
>JANOJI010000603.1:0-4720 GCA_031408175.1 Ilumatobacteraceae bacterium | reverse complement strand
AAGTCGAAGATGTCGCGGACGTATTCGTGATGGCTGTTCAACACACTGAGCCATCGGTGATACTCACCCGATTCGATGAGGTCGATCTCGGCCTGCACCCGCTCGCGCATGACCTCGATGGCGATGCGATCGCTGCGGCTGTGCGCCACTACCTGTGTCAAGCTGCGGATTGTCTTGCGCTGCAGCTCGAGCCTGGCGGCCCAGCCATCCGGTGAATAGTCGGTGATCTCATCGTCGTGGCCGGGAATACCCCAGAACGATGCGAGCATTGGATCCAGCACGGCGCTCTCGACGATGTACTGATCCGAGAGCTCGAAGATGTCGGGCCCGTCTTGGTCGTTGACGCACAAATCGTTCGGTGTCACTGTCGTCCCATCACCCCGCGTCAGCACCTATTGCCTGGTGGATTCTCGCAGGCTCGGTGGTGATACGGCAATCGAAACCTTGCCGGTAGCACGTTGCGCGATTGCCAAGATTGCACGTGCTAGACATCGCCATAGCTCGAAGTGTGGCGGAGGCCGCACCGGGCCAGAACTGGGGGTTCTGTATGACTACGGTCGATTCGGATCGCGAAGACCTACATGGCATGGGATACGCGCAGGAGTTGAACCGAAAGCTCGGCTGGTTCAGCAACTTCGCAATCAGCTTCTCGATCATCTCGATCCTGGCGGGAGGCATGACTGCCTACTGGTTGGGAATGGTCACTGGTGGCCCACGGGTCATCACGCTCGGCTGGATCATCGTCGGCTTCTTCGCCCTGCTGGTCGGCATGGCGATGGGCGAGATCTGCTCCGCGTATCCAACGGCAGGCGGCTTGTACTACTGGTCGGCAAAACTGGCAAAGAGGAACGGTGCGAGGTGGTCGTGGTTCACCGGCTGGTTCAACCTGCTCGGCCAGATCGGCGTGATCGCCAGCGTTGATTACGCGCTTAGTGTGTTCATCGCCTACTTCATCCGCATGTTCGACGATTCGTACAGGCTCACTGTGCTCGGCATCTTCGGCATCTTCCTGCTCGTGCTCATCGCCCATGGTCTGCTCAACACGTTCGGGGTGAGGGTCGTCAAGATCCTCGGCGATATCAGCGTGTGGTGGCACGTCGCCGGTGTGGTGATCATCTTCTTGATCCTGATGATTGCGCCCAACAACACGAGAGGCCTGGGATCGGTGTTCGACCAAGCTCCGCCGGGGCTCACCGGCTGGAACGGCGGAGTCTTCATCTCGGTGTACCTGTTCGGCTTGGGGTTGTTACTGGCCCAGTACACCATCACTGGGTTCGATGCGTCTGCGCACGTCAGTGAGGAGACGATCGGCGCTCGTACGGAGGCGCCGAAGGCCATTGTACGGGCGATCTACGTGTCGGCGATCGCCGCATTCTTCTTGAACCTGGCGATGACCCAGGCGATCCCCAATGATCCCGATGTCTATGGCGCTATTGCGTTCGGCGATGGCGGTGACCCATTCTTCATCAATGCGGCGCCGCGGCTGATTTCTACCGCAGTCGGGTTGGGAACGGCCAAGTTCCTGGTTTTTATCTGCATCGTCGCCCAGTTCTTCTGTGGCATGGCCTCGGTAACCGCCAACAGCCGCATGATCTACGCCTTCAGCCGCGACGGTGCGCTGCCCGGCTCGAAGTTTTGGCACAGGATCAACCCCAAGACACGGACGCCAACGAACTCGATCTGGCTCGGTGTAGTGCTCTCGGCGATCGCCGGTTCAACTTCGCTGTACGTGCGGGGCTCCGGTGTCGGGCGGTACTCGACAGCGTTCTTTGCGATGACGGGCATCTGTGTGATCGGTCTCTACATCGCCTACGCGATCCCGATCTACCTTCGGCTCACCAACCCCGATTTCCAGACTGGCCCGTGGCACCTCAAAGGCCATCACAAACTTGTGGGCTGGACCGCGCTCGCTTGGATTGCTCTCATCACGGTGCTGTTTTTCGCTCCCCTGTTCTGGCCGTTCTGGCCGATCTGGGGCGACAAGAACCTGATCTCCGACGACGGTGCAGGAACCGTGTTCTTCAAGCAGAACAACTTCAACTTCACCGGCCCGCTGATCTTGTTGTCGGTCCTCGCGTTTTGGCTGTACTGGCGGCTCAGCGCACGCAAGTGGTTCACCGGCCCGCGAGTCCAGGGCACCAAGGAAGAGCTGTTGGCTATCGAGCGGGAACTCGAGGAATTCGGCTGATCACCCGGTGTCTCGCAAGGAGGTGGGGTGCCCCCTTGCGGGCATCCCATCTTGCGTTCTCAGGTGATCGGTTGCGAGGCGTCGGCGAGCAACTTCTCGAACTCCGGCCGGCCGGCCAGGCGCTCGCAGTTGCCCAGTCGCTCGTTGGCGTACGTGATGAAGTCGGTATCGAGCGAGCTGATCGCCTGCTGCACCACTGCCCACATGCCCTCGCGAAACTCACTCATCATCTTCATCAGCTGGAGCCGCGCCCACGATGCCTTGGTGATCTGCCCGAAGTACAGCGTGAGCAGTCGCTCCTCGGCTTCCTGGTTGAGCTCGCTGTTGACGCTGAGATTGCCGAGGTCGAAGAACACGTCGTTCATCCCGGCGTACTCGAAGTCGAGCAGCCACACCCGGTCATCGGCGAACAACACATTGCCGGGCAGCAGATCGTTGTGGCATGGCACCGTCGGCATAGGTGAACGTGCGAAGGCGGCCTCGATGCGCCGGCTCTGCTGGTGCAGGCGCTCGTAGGCAGGGGGTGCCATCACCCCATAGGCCGAGGCGTCGCGTGCATGCCATTCGACGATTCGATGGATTGGGAAGGCACCGCCGAGCGGGCCGCTGTCGTGGAAGCGATGGATCAGATCGACGACGTCGTCGAGCCGTTCGACGAACGGAGTCGGCTCGAGATGGTGACCTTCGACGAGTTCGGTGACCAGCGTGCCGACCTCGCCGAGCATGCCGAGCACTGCCGGACCGATGCCGAGGTCGGCCGCGCGCCGCGCCGCCTCGGCCTCGTAGGCGCGGTCGATACCGAGCAACGCGGTTCGTTCGCCGGGGATGCGCGCGACGTAGTCACCACGGTCGGTCGACACGACGAAGTTCCGGTTGGTGATGCCGCCGCTGAGAGGCCGGATATGTATTGGCTGGTCGGAGAACAGACTGCTCTCGCGGACGAGCCTTTCGACGTCTGCCCTCTCGTTCACAACTCAACGGTGTAGCACGTCGTAACCTCGCCGCGTGACGTCTGAATGCGTGCTGGCGATCGATCTGGGCACCGGTGGACCCAAGGTCGCGCTCGTCACCGCCGACGGCACGACGTTGGCATGGTCCAGCCGGCCGGTCACAACGCGGTTCATCACGGGCGGAGGCGCTGAGCAGGATCCCAACGAGATGTGGACCGCCATCGTTGGTGCAACTCGTTCCGCCCTCGAGGCAGCTCGGCCAATTCCACGCATCGTCGCGGTGGCAGTGACGAGCCAGTACATGAGCGTGGTTCCAGTTGCGTCTGATGGCATGCCCACCGGGCCGTGCGTGCTGTGGATGGATACGCGGGGTGCCGAGCACAACGTGTCGCTGCTCACCGACGAATCGCTCGCCCTGTTCATGGAGCGGCACGGCTTGATCCCGTTGCCCGGCGGCAACGACAACATCGCCCACATCCACGCTCTGCAGATGTTTCACCGCGAGGCGTACGAGTCGGCGGCAGCGTTCGTGGAGCCGATGGACTACATCAACGCCAGGTTGACCGGGCGGGTCGGCGCAACACAATCGACGGTGTTCGGGCAGATGGTCTGCGACAACCGCACGTGGGGTGTCACGGACTACGACCCCGACCTTGTTGCCGCGACGCGGCTCGACCCGTACAAGCTGGCGCCGTTGCTGCCCATGAACGGCATCGTCGGCGTGGTGACGACCACCGCGGCGGCGGACCTGGGGATTGCCGAGGGGATTCCTGTTACTACGGGAACAATCGACTCGATCACGTCGGCGATCGGTACCGGCGCGCTCACGTCGCGCGACGGTTCGGTCATCGTCGGCACGACATCGGTGTTGGTCAGCCACATCGACGAACACCGCTGCGACCTCCGCGCAGGCATCCTCGCGGTGCCCAGTCCGGTGGCTGAGATGTACTACGTGATGGCCGAGAACGGCGTCGGTGGACGGGCGTTGGAATGGGCCATGCGACTGTTCGGCTACGGCGATGACTACGCGGCCGCGACCGCCGACGCAGCCACGATCGGTGCCGGTGCCGACGGTGTGCAGTTTCTGCCGTGGCTACTCGGGTCGATCGCGCCGCAACCCAGCGACGACGTTCGCGCGGGATTCACCGGTCTCTCGCTACGTCACGATCGGCGTCATATGGTCCGAGCCGTGATGGAGGGCGTCGCGCTCAATCTGGCCTGGTTGCGACCAGCCGTCGAGGCCTTCGTCGGCCACGACTTTGCCTCGCTGTGCTTCGGTGGTGGCGCCGCCCAAAGTGATCTGTGGGCGCAGATGCTGGCCGACGCACTCGATCGGCCGATCCATCAGTTGGACGAACCTCGGGTGACCAATGCACGCGGCGCGGCCTTCCTTGCCTTCTCGACCCTTGGGAAACTCTCTCTCGGCGACGTGCCTTCGTTGCTGCGCATCAAGGCGATCAACATGCCCGATCCGGCGAACCGTGAGTGCATGGACCGCGCCCTTCGCGACCTGACCGATCTTCACGCAGCGCTCGTCAGTTTGACCAAGCTCTGACGTTTCGTTCGTCGACACGTGAGTCAA
>JANOJI010000581.1:0-3978 GCA_031408175.1 Ilumatobacteraceae bacterium | reverse complement strand
TAGCGTGTGGCGCGACGCCGCGTACTACGAATGGGATTGGCGCGACGTGTTCATTCCGCACGGCAATCACGAATGGCCATGGGATCGCCGGCTCGAACGACAGAACCTGGCCGTGCGTCGCAGCCGCGACCGAGCATTCGTGCACTTCGGCGACGGGTCATGGCGGTGCTTCGACCTCGTCAGCGACCCGACCTGGCAAACAGAGGTCACCGACCCAGAGGTCGTGCTGGCCGAGGCCACCCAGATGCTGAGCTGGCGCTCGCGCAACCTCGACCGAACGATGACCGACATGCTGTTGCAGGACGGCGGTATCGGTCGTCGGCCGGCGCCGACCCGCTCGTCGACCTAGCCCCGCCCAGGGTGATCTGATGATCTCTATGGATTGGGAACAGGCCGCGGCTACCGGGCACGTTCTTGCCGCGTTCTCGGCGTTGCTTGTTGGTGCGGCCGCTCTCCTGCTGCCGAAAGGCACGCACACCCACAGAGTGATCGGAACCGTCTACGCCCTTGCACTCGTTGCCGTGAACGTGGCGGCGATGTCGTTGCATCGAGAGAACACGTTTGGTGTATTCCATGTGCTGGCAGTCGTGAGCATGGTCACGATTGCCGTCGGGCTTTCTCCTCTGCTCCTCGGCAGGAGATCGCCACCAATGATCGCTACCCACGCGTACTGCATGGCGTGGTCATACGCTGGTTTGGTCGCCGCAGGGTGCGGCCAGCTCGCGGAGGCCGTTGATCAGGGTGATGGGGCGTGGCCTGTACCGGTGGTGATCGGCGCGGTGTTGCTGATCAGCGGCATCGTCATCTTCGGGAAGGTTCCGTCAACACTTGATCGCATGCTCGCTGAACGATGATCCCTCCGCTACGCAGCCAGCTGCGACCTTGTCAGGCCGTTCCGTACTCGACGATGCCGTCGGCTTTGATGTCTTTGATCAGCGGGACCTGCACCTCTCGCGTCGACGTTCCGCGGCCTTCCAGGAATTCGGCGACGTCCTCGGGGAAGTGGCGCAGGATGCTCGAGACCACCAGCTGTTCCTCGGTGCCGAGGAAGCACCGGTTCGCATCAGTCACCGAGCGCAGGCGCGTCGCGAGTTCGCCGAGGACCTGATCGGTTGCGGCGCCATCGCAGATGGCGGCGAGGTCGGCCGTGATCGCCAGCGAGCCCTGCTTGCAGGGCGGGCATTGACCGCACGACTCTGCTGCCAGAAACCTCGACAACTCATGGGCCACCACGGTCATGTTGATGGAGTCGTCGTAGACTGCGAATCCAGCAGCACCCAGCCCAGATCCGCTTGCGGCGAACGCTTCGTAGCTCAGGGGCGTGTCGAACTCGACTGCACGCAGCACGGCATTCGACACGCCACTGAATGCCGCCTTGAACTTCCTGCCCGGCAGCGGGCCACCACACAGCTCCAGCACCGTCGAAAATGGTGTGCCCATCTCCACCTCGTGCACTCCTGGCTGAGCCACATCACCCACGATCGTGGCGATGACCGTGCCTGGCGAGTCGGCGGTGCCCATGGACCGGAACCACTCGACGCCGTTGGCCATGATGTGCGCTGCCGCGGCAAGCGTCTCGACGTTGTTGACCGCGGTCGGGTTCGACTCGGCTCGCCCTGAAACGGCAAGAGACCCTGCTTCCCAACCAATGGCCAAGTCGGTGGCGAACAGACCGAGCTCGTACGGAGGCAGCAGGCGCGGCAGCGGATCACGACCCTCGATCACTTCGAGCAGTGCCTTCTCCTCGCCGAAGAGATAGTCGTCGGGACCCTCGACGATGTTGACGCTGAGCTCCTGCAGCAGGCCCGTGGCGGTCAGTTCGACCGCGGCGCGCGTCAACGCCTGTACCTCACGCCGATACGAACGCTTGGTCGCCAAGTACACCGTGCCTGCACCCACCGCGAACGCAGCGATTGCCGCGCCCTCGACGATTCGGTAGGGATCCAAACGGATCAGCATCCTGTCCTTGAAGGTTGCCGGCTCACCCTCGGCACCGTTGGCGACGACGAAGCGCGTGCCGGCGCCGCCGACCCGCACGGACGCCCACTTCCGACCGGTCAAAAAGCCGGCACCTCCGCGACCTCGCAGACCGGCCGCGCTGATCACATCGATGGTCGCGGTGTCGCCGATCTGCAGTGCATGCTCGAGCCCTCGGCCGCCACCGGCAGCCAGATAGTCGTCGATCCCTTGGATCGGCGATGGTGGCAGCAGATAGTGCCTCGTCAACGAACGGGCCTACTCATGATCCCTGCTCGCTAGCCAAGCGGTGGGCGCTTGTCTTTCTTCTCGCGTTTTGCCTCGCGCTTTTCCTTGAGGGTTTTCCCGGCCTTCTTGGCCGATGGTTTCTGTGGTGACTTGCTGGGCATGGCGCCCTCCTCGGTACTGACTCCGAAACGTGACCCTATCAAGCGCAGCAAGCGCGACGGCGAAGGACCTCGGCCGCCGTCGTGTCAGATGGCGAAGCCGCTCGGCATCGTGGTGCTGTGGTCGCCGGGAATCCCGAGCCGTTGGACATCCGCGTCACGATCGGGGTAGATCGCCCGCAGGTCGTCGATCCTGCCACCTTCGAAGCACACGCTGGTGAAGCCGGGAGCCATCGTGCATCCGAACAGCGCCCAGCTCCCGTCTGCTACGAGCTCTCCTGCTTGCCACACACCAGCAGGGATGACGAACTGCACGAGGTGGCCGGCGAGCACATCGTTTCCCATGACCACCTCGGAGCTGGACCCATCGGGATACAACAGCACCAGTCGCAGCGGATCACCGCCGTAGAAGTGCCACACCTCGTCGAACTGCAACCGATGGAACAACGAGCGACTCGGTGGGTCGTTGCAGTAGAGGCCGATCATCGCCGTACCGATCGGGCCTCCGGTTGCGGTGTTGGCCTCGCTGCGGTAGGTGCTGACGAAGAGTGTTGCCTCGACCGGGAGTGGAGTCATGCCGAGGCGATCCACCAGCTGTTGTGCAGTGGCGTCCATGCGAGTGAACCTATCGATCCAATGTTGACCCGTAGGCGTGGGCCAGTCGCAACAGATCGACGTCGCCTCGTGGACGGCCGATCAGCTGCATGCCCATCGGCAGTCCACGATCGTCGAAGCCCACCGGCACGCTGATCGCCGGCAAACCAGCGAAGGTCGCATATGACGTGACCTCCATCCATCGATGATAGGTATCCATCTCACGCTCGCCGATGCGGCGCGGCCATCGCTCGGCTGCATCGAACGGCCACACCTGCGCAGTGGGAAGGGCGAGTACGTCGAAGCGATCGAACAACGCTGTGATGCTCGAATAGAACGACGTGCGCTCCACCGTCGCACGAGTGATCTGCGGGCCTGTGACCTGCAGGCCATGGTCCACTTCCCACAGTGCCTCAGGCTTCATCAGCTCGCGCCGAGCCGGCGCGGTGATCATCGGTGCAAGATTCGCCGACACCAAGAAGTAGCGCCAGATCAGCCAGGCCTCCCACACGCGTGCGGGCGACATGTCGAACTTGATTGGCTCGACCTTGCAGCCGAGCGCTGCCTCCACGCTTCGAAGGGCCGCGTCACAACGATCGATGATGCCTGACTCCATCGCCAGGTAACCCTCGAGATCGCCGAGCCAGCCGACGCGCGTTCCGGCCGGCTGGTGCGCTAGAGCTGCTCGCGCCTGGGCGACGGTCGCGAACTCGTCGAGCCGACCAGCGAGCGACAGCGGCGCCCCCGGGTGATAGCCGGCCTGCGTACCGAGCAACATGGCGACGTCCAGCACGGTGCGTCCCATCGGTCCCTCGGTGCCGAGTTGGGCGAGGTAGTTGTCGCGCTCCGGCCAGCCGGGCACCCGGCCCTGGCTGGGTCGGAAACCGAACACGTTGTTCCAGGCCGCCGGATTGCGCAGCGATCCCATGTAGTCGCTGCCATCGGCGACGGGCAGCATGTGCGTGGCCAATGCCACCGCTGCACCGCCGCTGCTGCCACCTGCGGTGCGCGTGAGGTCGAA
>JANOJI010000544.1:0-6064 GCA_031408175.1 Ilumatobacteraceae bacterium | reverse complement strand
CCATCGCTGAGCAGGCTGCCGATCTTTGGCACGACCTTGCCGAAGTAGATGTTGTTGCCCCAACGGATCAGCCTGTTGCGCGGCACGCCGACGTCGAGCAGCGCGATCCGGCCGCCGGGACGCACCACTCGGCCGAGCTCGTCGAAGAACTTGGGCAACTCGACGAGGTTTCGCAAGGCGAATCCGCACGTCGCCCCGTCGACAGAATGGTCGGGCAACGGTAGGCGCAAGATGTCGGCTTGTGCCCTTGGAGCGCCGCTGCGGTCGGCGGCGAGCATGCCGAAGCTGATGTCGAACGACAGCGGACGATGACCGGCCCTGGCCAGGTCGACGCACAGATCACCGGTGCCGCTGGCGAGATCGATGACTGTGCTCCAGGTTGGCAGGCCCATCCGCTTCACGGCCTTGCGTCGCCAGCGCACGTCGAGGCGGAAGGTCATGATCCGATTCACCAAGTCGTAACGCGGCGCAATCGCGTCGAACATCTGCCGGACAGCGGTGACCTTGTCGTCACCCTGAGGCAACGTCTCGCTGTCCCACGCTCGTTTGCTCACCAGATGGAGGCTATTCGCCGACGACCTGTACGAGTGTTTCCGGCCCGCCGGGCCTCATCGGAGTGTCTCCGGCCCACCCGGGGTGGCTGCAAACACTCGATGGACCCTGGTGGGCGGGAAACACTCGGACGGGTTAGACGGTCGGCGAGGCTGCGACTTGTTTGGCCCAGCGGTAGTCGGCCTTGCCGGACGGTGAGCGAACAACTTCGTCGACGAACACGAACGCCTTCGGCAGCTTGTAGCGGGCAATGTGTTGCTCGGCTTCCGCCAACAGTGAGGCCTCGTCGGTGGCGTGCCCGGGGCGGATGCGAACGACGGCCACGACCTCGTTGCCCCATCGCTCACTCGGTCGGCCGGCCACGACGCAGTCGTACACATCAGGATGGGCCCTGATCGCCAGCTCGACTTCCTCGGCGAAGATCTTCTCACCACCCGAATTGATCGTCACTGCATCACGACCATGCAGCTCGACCACACCGTCGGCGCGCAGCCGGGCCCGGTCACCGGGCACCGCATAGCGAACGCCGTCGATCACCGGATAGGCGCGCGCCGTCTTGGCAGCATCACCGAGGTATCCGAGAGCGAGCCGTCCACTCTTGGCCAACCAACCGAGTTCCTCGTCGCCGCGCTGTAGTTCGCGATCGAGATCGGCAGACAGCACGTGGTTTCCCGCGCTGATCGCGAACGTGCCTGTCGTTGCGCTGGTGCCAGCTGAGACGTGAGCCAACTGCCCGCCGGCCTCCGATGATCCAAGCCCGTCGACGATGATCAGCGATGGCAGGTGGCTGAGGAACTCCTCCTTCAACCCGGCGCTCAATGCAGCGCCACCCGACAGCAGCACGGTGAGGGACTGCAAGTCGTATGTCGTTGCGTTCAGTTCGTCGAGCAGTGGCCTGGCGAAGGCGTCGCCAACGATGAGAAGGAAGTTGAGTCGCTCACGCTCGACGAGTCCCCACACGTCTGCAGGGTCGAGCCGTTCGGGGATGGATTGCACGAACACCGTTCCGCCAAGGTTCCATGCGCGGAACGTCATCCAATGGCCGGCGCCGTGCATGAACGGCGGAGCGAGCAACGCCCGCAAGCTGCCGTCAGCGGCAGCGATGACGCCCTCGACCGTCTCGGCCGCGGAGCCGCCGAAGCATTCGACGTTTGCGTCACCGTTGCGCCACAACACGCCCTTCGGCATGCCCGTGGTTCCGCCGGTGTAGAGGATGTACAGGTCGTCGGCGCTCCATTCGACGGGCGGCTTCTCGGGCGATGCCGAAGCCAGCGCTTCCTCGTACCAGATGGCACCGGGCAGCAGTGCATTGCCGGAGTCGTCGGGCACTTGCACGATCACACGCAACTGTGGAAGGTCGGCAAGCACGTCGGCCAGCGTGGGAGCAAATTCGCTGTGGACAACGATCGCTGCGGCGCGGGAATCGGCAAGCAGGTAGCGCAGTTCCTCGGCGACGTATCGGTAGTTCACGTTGAATGGTGCGACCCGCGCCTTGAACGCGCCAAGCATCGACTCGAGGTATTCGTTGCCGTTGTGCAGATAGATGGCGAGGTGGTCCTGTCCACTCTCGTGTCCCGCAAGCTGCTCCCGCTCGGTGTGCATGCCGAGCCCCGCCGCAAGCAGGAAGTTGGCTAGTCGGCGCGTCCGCTCGGTGACGTCTGCCCACGTCAGTCGACGATCGCGAAACACGAGACACTCGGCATCAGGTCGGGTTGCGGCGATTGCCTCGTGAATTTCTGCGACCGAATACTCCATGGCCGCAACATAGAGAAGCTGTGACCAGCGTCACCTATCGGACTGGTGATCCGGCCGGAGCCGCACCAACCGCTCGCCACTATGGTGCCGCGGCATGAGCAAGATCATCTTTGGTGTCTTCATGCCGCAGGGTTGGAAGATGGAACTGGCCAGCATCGAAGGCGCCGAAGCCAAGTGGCGCAAGGCCGTCGACATTGCCGTGCGAGCCGAGGCTTTGGGCTACGACTCGATCTGGGTGTACGACCACTTCCACAACGTGCCGCGCCCGGCTGGCGATGCCGTGTTCGAGTGCTGGACGACGATGGCGGCGATCAGCCAACTGACATCCACAGTCCGCCTCGGGCAGATGGTCGGCTGCAACAGTTACCGTCAGCCCAGCGTGCTCGCCAAGATCACCTCGACCATCGACGTGATCAGTGGCGGCCGGCTCGATTGGGGGATCGGCGCCGGCTGGTACGAGAACGAGTACAAGGGCTACGGATTCGAGTTTCCTCGCCCGAAGGACCGCATCGGCATGCTGCGCGAGTGCGTCGAGATCGTCAAGAGCATGTGGACGCAGCCCGAGACGACGTTTGCCGGCAAGTACTACCAACTGTCCCGTGCCAACTGCGATCCGAAACCGCTGCAATCGCCGCACCCTCCGATCTGGATCGGCGGTGGGGGAGAGCAACTCACGTTGCGGGTCGTCGCCCGCCACGCCGACTACTCGAACTTCGGCGGCGTGCCCGAGGAGTGGGCCCGCAAGCGGGAGATCTTGAAGGGCCACTGCACCGCGGTCGGTCGCGACGAGGAGACCATCGGCAAGACCTGGTCACCAGAGATGTGCATTCGCTCGACCGAGGCAGAACTGAGGGAGATGGGCAGTCGCAGCCTGTGGGGTGACTCCTTCGAGAAATGGCAGGCGAATGGATTGGTGGGCACGCCTGAGCAGATCTGCGAGAAGGTCCAGACGTACATCGACCTCGGTTGTACTGGCTTCATTCCGTGGTGCAGCGACTACCCCGACACGGAGTCGATGGACCTGTTCGCCTCGGAAGTCATGCCCAACTTCCGCTAGCTCACGAACACAACGTTGGAGCCATCGAGTCCGGCCGATAGTGAAATGAGCCCGCGATCCAACGTCGCAATCGCCCCATCGTGTCGACGGCCTAACGCCAGCAGGTGTGCATCCGTGACCTGTCGGTAGCCGACGAGTCGATCGCGCGGGAACCACGGAGAGACACTCGGTTCGACATCATCGATCCAGAACTCGTGTGCACCCACACTGCGAAGCGTGGTGAGGAGCGAGCAGGCTTCGCTCGGTCGAACGGGATCGCCGACTACTGAGGCGTTGGCCGAGATTCGGATGAAGCCCGCTTCCGTAATCGACGACGTCGCCCATCCGGCATCGGCGGCGTTGTCAAACCACTCGACGGCCATTTGGTGGAAGGTGTGCTCGGGCCAGGCGATCGCGACCAAGACGTTGATGTCGGGCAGAACGATCACGAGTCGTCGAGTGCGTTCTGTACGGCCTCGCTCGTAATCAGGGGAGCGCCCGCCCGAGGGGCGAAGGTCGGCACACGGCCGTGCCTGCGTGTTGGTCGCTTGGCGGCTTCGATTCCTTCTCTGGAGAGTTCGGAGATCACCTTGCCGATGGCAACGCCGCGGTGCTCGGCCAGTTCACGAGCCGCGGCCAGTACATCGTCGTCGATCACCAGGGTGGTGCGCATACATCTGATGCTATCGCATCATCGATGAAGGTTGCGCCGTGGCTATTCGTAGCTGCGGTAGATGACTTCGGCGACGCAACTCGGTTTGGCGGCGCCCTCACATTCAAACGTCAGCTCGTACGTCGACTGCACACCGCCCGTGATGTCGTCGACGCTGAGCAGCTTGACCCCGAGACGCAGGTTGGCACCCACAGGTACCGGCGACATGAACCGAACCTTGTTACAGCCGTAGTTCACGCCCATCGTGAAGCCGGTGCTCTGCACGACCAGCGGCATCATCACCGGGGCCAGCGACAGCGTCAAATAGCCGTGTGCAATCGGTCCTCCGAACGGGCTTTCCTTCTTCGCCCGCTCGGGATCAACGTGGATCCATTGGAAATCTCCGGTGGCCTCGGCGAATTGGTTGACCCGCTCCTGGGTGATCTCCATCCAATCGCTGTAGCCGAGGTGTTCGCCGATGACCTCTTTGAGCCCGGCGGATCCGTGAATCATGCGTGCTGACATGGTGCGAGCATTGCAGTCGTTGCGGCGTACCGTGAAGTTGTGACCGATCGGTTGTTACGCGCGGCCCTCCTGCCACTTCGCTTGACCAAGAACGCGGCGCGCCTGCTACGAAGTGCGCTGATGGCCGACATCCTCACCGCCTACTCGATCACGCAGCCCGACAAGCTGGCGGTCATCGACGACCGCCCCGGCGGAACCATCACGACCCTGACGTACCAGCAGCTCAACGAACAGGCCAATCGGTTGGCGAACGTGCTGCTCGATCTCGATGCGCGTCCAGGCGACACCAAGGTCGTGTGGTGTGGTCAGAACTCGCCAGGGCTTGTTGTGATGATCAACGCCGCGCGCAAGTTGGGTGTGACCGCAGTGCCGCTGAACTACCGGCTCAGCGACGAGGAAGCCACATACGTCACCGACCATTGCGACGCGACGATCGTGTACGTCGATGCCGAGTTCGCGTCCATGTTCGGTCGCATCCGCGCCCAGCTGCCGAAGGTGCAGCACTTCCTGGTCTTCGACGGAAACGCGCCGCACGACATGCTCGACGCCGATGCTGCGATGGCGGCCGCGTCGCCGGGCGAGCCCGATGTTCCAGCGGCGGGAACCGGCTCGACGATGATCTACACCAGTGGCACCACGGGCAAACCCAAGGGTGCCTTCCGGCGAAGTGCGGGCAATCCTGTGCAGATCGCGGCCATGCTGGTGTTCGTCGGCTACACGCCCAGCGACGTGTACATCCCCACCGGACCTCTCTACCACAGTGGTCCTGGTGGATTCCTGGGGATCGCTCAAGCGCTCGGGCAGACGGTGGTGTTGCAACGCAAGTTCGATCCGGAGGATTGGCTGCGCCTGGTCGAGACCTACAAGGTCAGCTCGACGTTCAGCGCACCGACCCCGATTCGAATGATCTGCAATCTTCCGGCGGAGGTGAAGGCCCGGTTCGACGTCTCGTCGATGAAACGGATGATCGCCAACGCGGCTCCTTGGAGCTTCACCTTGAAGCAGATGTACCTTGCCGACTTCCCGGTCGATTCGCTGTTCGAGGTGTACGGCTCGACGGAGCTCGGGGTCAACTGCATCCTCCGTCCCGAGGATCAGTTGCGCAAACCCGGGTCCTGCGGCAAGCCGGCGCCGATGGTAGAGATCAAACTGTTCGATGCCGACGGCAACGAGGTCACCGGCATTGGACCCGACCATCCGGGCGAACTCTTCGTGAAGAGCCCGAGCGCTTTCGCGGATTACTACAAGCAACACGACCAGTACATGAGGGACCAGCGGGACGACTATCAAACAGTCGGCGACATCGCCTATTGCGACGACGAGGGTTACTTCTACATCTGCGACCGCAAGAAGGACATGATCATCTCGGGGGGCATGAACATCTATCCTGCCGAAATCGAGGCTGCGCTCGAGATCCATCCCGACGTCCTCGAGGTCGCCGTGTTCGGTGTGCCCAGCGAGGAATGGGGCGAGTCGGTGCATGCGGTCGTCGTGGTGCGCGAGGGTGCGACGATGACCGAGGCCCAGGTGATCAGCCACGCCCG
>JANOJI010000524.1:0-1528 GCA_031408175.1 Ilumatobacteraceae bacterium | reverse complement strand
GGGCCTATCATCCACCATGTGCGCCCCCACGTCGATGTCGAGATCTGGTCGGACGTCGTCTGCCCGTGGTGCTACATCGGCAAGCGTCGCTTCGAAGCCGCCATCGCCGAACTCGGCGACGAGGTCGATGTCGACATCGTGTTCCGGCCCTATCAGCTCGACCCGACGGCCTCGCCCGGCAAGGCTGGGCCAGTGATCGAGGCTTACGCCAAGAAGTTCGGCGGGCGCGAGCGGGCCCAGGAGATCATCGATCATGTCACCGCGGTGGCCGCCGATAGCGGCATCCAGTTCCGCATGGACCGAGCCCTCCGAGCCAATACATTGCTCGCCCATCGTCTGCTGTGGCTCGCCCAAGCAACCGGGCATCAGGTCGCGTTGAAGGAACGCCTGCTGCAGGCGTACTTCATCGAAGGCCTCGACACAGGGGATCCCGACGTCTTGGCCACGTGTGCCGCCGAGGTTGGTCTCGATCACGATCGCGTGCGAGCCTTCCTCGACATCGACGACGGCGTCGCCGAGGTCCGCGCCGAACTGCGGACGGCCGCCGAGATGGAGATCACAGCGGTGCCGACGTTCGTGTTCGACGGCAAGTGGATGGTGCCGGGCGCGCAGGACTCCGACACCTTCGTGCAGGTGTTGCGCCGCGTCATCGCCAGGCGCACCGCGGATGTCTGACTGGCGCCCTCTCGAGGGCAGGCTCGCCGGATGGACCTGCGGCCAGGGTCCGCGGCTGGTGTTCGTGCACGGCTTCACCCAGACGTCCAACTCGTGGAAGCCGATCGCCGCCCGGTTCGCCGCCGATGGCTACGAGGCAATCGTCGTCGACGCACCGGGCCACGGCGACAGCACCAACGTGAGAGCCGACCTGCGCCGCGCCGCCGACATGTTGACGGCGCTGTGCGGATTTGGCGTGTACGTCGGCTACAGCCTGGGTGGACGCTTGTGCATGCACGCCGCCCTGATGTACCCGCATCTCGTCCACGGTGTCGCTGTCATCGGAGCCTCGCCTGGAATCGCCGACGAGAGCGAAC
The DNA here is from genome assembly GCA_031408175.1 of Ilumatobacteraceae bacterium. Lineage (GTDB taxonomy): Bacteria > Actinomycetota > Acidimicrobiia > Acidimicrobiales > Ilumatobacteraceae > JAENVT01. The sequence continues at coordinate 497 of JANOJI010000524.1, read as the reverse complement.
GGGCGGAGCGTCGAACGGCCGACAACAAGCTGGCCGAGCACATTGTCGATGTCGGCGTCGATACGTTCATCGACGAGTGGCTGAGCCAGCCGCTTTTCTCCGGACTGCTACTCGACGACGAACAGCGCGCCGACCGTCTGAGGAACACGGCAGAAGGTTTGGCGAGCAGCTTGGGACATGCCGGCGCCGGCGCACAGGGTTCGCTCTGGCCCCGCCTGCGCGAGATCAACATGCCGGTCCTCACGATCGCGGGTGAACTCGACCACAAGTTCACCGCCATCGGTCGCCAAATCGCTGCCTCGGTTCCCGAGGGTGAGTCCGTCGAGATACCGGAGGCCGGCCACGCCGCTCACCTACAGGAGCCCGAACGTGTGGCCGCAGTCCTGGCGAACTGGCTGCGCGAGATCAAGTACTGATTGGTCCCAGCGCCAGCCCGAGGGCCAGCAACAGTCCCATGACCAGTTGTGTGCGACCAGTCGCGGCGAGCACCGGGATGA
>JANOJI010000504.1:0-5314 GCA_031408175.1 Ilumatobacteraceae bacterium | reverse complement strand
TGACGGCGAGGAGTATCTCGACTTTGCCGCCGGCATCGCCGTCAACTCCACCGGGCACGCCCATCCGTATGTCGCCAAGGCAATCGGCGAGCAAGCCCAGCGCTTCATCCACGCCCAAGTCAACGTGTACAAGCACGACCTGCTCGAGCCGTTGGCCGCCAAGCTCAGCGAGCTGTCGCCTGGCTCGATCGACACCTTCTTCTTCGCCAATTCCGGTGCCGAGATCACCGAGGCATCGATCAAGTTGGCCAAGCAAGTCACCAAGCGTCCGCACACCGTCGTGTTCAGCGGCAGCTTCCACGGCCGCACACACATGGCCATGGCCATGACGACGTCGAAGACGGGGTATCGCGCTGGTCACTTCGCACTGCCCGCCGGCGTGTTCGTCGCTCCCTACCCCGACCCGCTTGCCGCTGACCAGGATGCCGCCGTGGCCGAGGCGTTGCGCGGCTTCGATCACCTGCTGAAGTCGATGACCGCGCCCGACGAGACCGCGGCAGTCATCCTCGAGCCGGTACTGGGCGAGGGCGGCTACATCCCCGCGCCGCAGGCGTTCATGACGGGCCTCGTCGAGCGCTGCCGCCAGCACGGAATCATGTTCATCGCCGACGAAGTGCAGAGCGGGTTCGGCCGCACCGGCAAGATGTTCGCAGTCGAGCACTATGGCATCGAGCCCGACGTCATCTGCATGGCCAAGGGCATCGCCAGCGGCTTCCCGTTCGCGGCCCTCGGAACTCGCCGCGAGCTCGACGACAAGTGGCCGACGGGTAGCCATGGCGGCACCTATGGCGGCAATGCCATGGGCTGTGCTGCGGCCTTGGCGACGATCGAAGTGATGAGCGAGCCAGGCTTCCTCGAGAACGTGGTCGCGCGTGGCGAGCAGTTGCAGGCGGGCATCCGCGAGTTGCAGCAAGAGCACGACGTGATCGCCCAAGTGCGCGGCATGGGTCTGATGGTCGGCACCGAGTTCCGCGACGCTGGTCGGGTAGCCGCCATCCAGAAGCACTGCCTCGAAGAGGGTCACATGATCGTGATGAACGCAGGCACGTACGGTACGTGCCTGCGGTGGATGCCGCCGCTGGTGGTCAGCGAGGGCGAGATCGACCTCGGTCTTGCTGCGTTCGCAGCCGCGCTCAAAGCCACCGCCTGATACATGCCGCGTCTCGACGCAGGCCGCGTCGCCACCTGGCGAGCCTTTGGTGTCGTCGCGGCCGACGTGCAACGCAAGGTCGAGGCCGGACTGGTCGGCGACTACGACTTACCACTGCCCTGGTTCGAGGTGCTGGCAGCGCTACAAGCCGCCGGCGGAGCGATGAGGGTCGGTGAGCTGTGCGAGGTGCTGCACGAACTTCCGTCGAGCCTGTCGCGGCGACTCGACCGTCTCGAGGACGAGGGCTTTGTCAGCCGCGTCGCGACCCCGATGCCCGACGACAGGCGGGCGGTCATCGTGTCGTTGACCCGCGACGGTCGCGCCGAATGGCGCGATGCCAACATCACCTATCGGCGCATGGTGCAGCAGCACTTCGCCAATGTGCTCAGCGATACCGACATTGCCGCGTTGCAGCGAATCTTCAGCAAGCTCGATTCATAGGGCAGTAGTCGGTCGGTCCTAGTCGAGGCCGCTGTACATCGCCTCGATCTCGGCGGCGTAGGCGGCGTTGACGCCGCGGCGCTTGAGCTTCGAGGTTGGAGTCAGCATCTCGCTGTCGGGAAGCCATTCCTCACCGATGAGTGCGAACTTCTTGATCTGCTCGACCTGCGCGAACTGTTTGTTGACCTCATCGACGCCACGCTGCACTTCGGCCAGCACCTCCGGGTCGGTTGCGAGCTCGGTCATTGACGCGTTCGGTGTGCCGTGGCTCCGTGCCCAGACCCCTGCCGCCTCAGGATCGAGCACCAGAATCGCCGAACAGAACTTGCGATTGTCGCCGATCGCTGCAGCTTGACCGATCAGGGGAATGGTCTTCAGCGCGGCTTCGAGATTGGCAGGGCTGATGTTCTTGCCGCCGGACGTGATGATCAGTTCCTTCTTGCGATCGACGATGCGCAAGTAGCCGTCCTCGTCGAGTTCGCCGATGTCACCTGAGTACAGCCAACCGTCGATGATCGTCTCGGCGGTCTTGTCTGGTCGCTCGAAGTACCCCTGGAATACATGGCCGCCGCGGCACAGCACTTCGCCGTCGTCGGCGATCACCACATCGCAACCTGGTATCGCCTGGCCGACACAGCCGGGACGATTGGCGTTGGGGCTCCACGTCATCGGACCGCTCGACTCGCTCATCCCGTAGATCTCGCTGAGCGGTATGCCCACGGCGTTGTACCACTCGAGGATCGGGCGCGGAAGAGCCGCGGCCCCTGTCACGGCGGTGATGACCGCATCGAGCCCGACCAGCGCGCGTACGTTGGCGAAGGCCACCGAGTCGAGGAATGCCCAGGTGTCGAGGTGCTCCTTGGTGGCGGTTCCCTCGCGCTCGGCGGCCTTGATCGCTGTTGCCGCGGCCACGCCCTCGTCGAACTTTGCCTTGTTCTCGGGGTTGGCCGACAATGCCGCGTTGACGCCGTTGAAGATCTTCTCCCAGACACGCGGTACACCGAACACGATCTCGGGACGTACTTCTTTGAGGTAGGACGACAGCTGGTTGGGATCGGGACAGCAGTACACGCTGTAGCCAAGGATCAAGCCCTGGTAGTGGCTCATCATCCGCTCGGCGATGTGCGCCATCGGCAGGTAGCTGACGACGCGCCTGCCTGCGAAGGTGTCGAGACCAAAGCAGCGACGCAAGGACTCGACGGTGTACACCACGTTGTACTGGCTGATCATCACGCCTTTCGGCGGGCCGGTGGTGCCGCTGGTGTAGATCAAGGTGGCGATATCGTCGGGGCGGATCTCTTTCACCAAGGCATCGAGGTCGGCCGAGCCCTTGTCCATGAGGGCGCTTGCGGGCTGAACGCCGTCGGGGCAACCGTCCGCCGGGGGATCGATCACGAAGACCTGCTTCAGCATCGGCAGTTCGTCGCGGACTGTCAGGAGTCGCTCGAGGAAGCCAGTGTCTTCGACGATGGCGATCTCGGCGCCGGCGTGGTCGGCCAGGTACTGGATCTCCTCGGGTGACGACGAGTTGTAGATACTGACCGGTGTGGCGCGCAAGAACTGTGCAGCGAGGTCGAACCAGTGGAACTCGGGGCGGTTGCGTGTCATCAGCAAGATGCGCTGACCCGCCGCCAGGCCGGCGAGTTGCAGTCCCGCCGCGGCCCTGGCAGCGGCATCGACGTAGTCGCGCATCGTCCACACGTTCCACGAGCCCGGCGCATCAGACTTCAACGAATGAAGGGCAGGAAGATCGGGATGGTCGCGGGCGAGCTGCAGGAACATCTGCGGGGCATTCGTGTTGGCGACGGCGCTGTGGACCTCTTCGATGGACACTCGTGGCATGGCGCCAGTCTTTCACGTTCGAGCGGGCGCGGCTCCCCGTCGGCCCTTCGGTTTGAGTATCGGGGCCAGCAAGTTGCAGACTGCAACTCGCCCGCCCATCAAAGGGGATTCTGTCATGCCCACCGCAGTCATCGTCGATGCCATCCGTACCCCGCTCGGTCGCCGCAACGGCAAACTCAAGGACTGGCATCCCGTCGACCTCGCCGCCGAGACGTTGAAAGCGTTGATCGATCGAACTGGCGTCGATCCGGGGATCGTCGACGACGTCGTGATGGGTTGTGTGATGCAGGTGGGCGAGCAAGCTGCCAACGTTGCCCGCAATGCGGTGCTCGCTGCCGGCTGGCCAGAGACCGTGCCTGGCACCACTATCGATCGTCAGTGCGGCTCGAGCCAGCAAGCCGCCCACTTCGCCGCTCAGGGTGTGATCGCCGGCGCGTACGACGTTGTCGTGGCTGCCGGTGTCGAGGTGATGACGCGAGTGCCGATGGGGGCTTCCATGGTCGACGGCAAGTTCGGCTTCCCGTTCGGCCCAAAGGTCGGCGCACGGTATGCGCCCAGCGGCGGTCTCGTGCCCCAGGGCATCTCCGCCGAACTGATCGCCGACAAGTGGGGATTGTCGCGTGACGATCTCGATGCGTTCGGGGTGCGCTCGCAACAGAACGCAGCGAGGGCGACGTCGGAAGGTCGATTCCACGCCGAGATCTTGCCCGTGCTCGGCGCTGACGGAGAGATGATGTCGGTCGACGAAGGTCTGCGAGAGACCACACTCGAGTCGCTGGGCAAGTTGAAGCCGGTGTTCCGCACGGAGGAGGAGGGTGGCCGGGTGACTGCCGGCAACTCGTCGCAGATCACCGATGGCGCATCGGCGCTGCTGATCATGAGCGAGGAGAAGGCCGCCGAGCTCGGTTTGACGCCGCGTGCTCGGTTCGTCAACTTCTCGCTCGCTGGTGCCGATCCGCGAATGATGCTGACCGCCCCGATTCCCGCAACCGAGAAGGTGTTTGCCCGTGCCGGCATGTCGATCGACGACATCGATCTGGTTGAGATCAACGAGGCCTTTGCCTCCGTCGTACTGGCGTGGGAGAAGGAGTTGCACCCTGACATGAGCAGGGTCAACGTCAACGGCGGTGCCATCGCCCTCGGGCATCCGCTCGGTGCGTCGGGTGCGCGTCTGATGACCACGCTACTCTGCGAATTGGAGCGCACCGGTGGTCGCTACGGATTGCAGACGATGTGTGAGGGTGGCGGCATGGCCAACGCGACCATCATCGAACGCCTCGGCTAGCAGCTTCCCAGGACGACCCGGGGCGGGCTGCGCCGTGCGAGCTGAGCTGTGAGGGCTGCGCCGTGCGAGTCCCTTGTAAATCGTCAGTGACGCAACTCGCCGGGGCGGCCAGGGCACAACCGTCGTGAATCGTCCGTGACGATATTGGCCTCGGCGCCCGCTCCACCTCCCTCCCGAATCGTTTGTGACGAAACGGCGGTCGATGCCGGGTTCAGGGCGGAGGTTTCGTCACGGACGATTGGCGACATGGTCGGGGGGGTTGGGCCGGCTCGAATTCCGTCACGGACGATTGGCGACGGGTCATGGGGGTTTGGCCGCTGGGGTTTCGTCACGGACGATTGGCGAGGAGGTAGTCCGGGGATGGTGCCAGGGGGGAGGCGCGCACGGGCAGGATGCAGGGGTGAGTGCAGGGGGTGAGTGCAGGGGGTGAGTGCAGGGCACAGCGGTCCGGGCGGTCTTCGACAAACCGTGTCACACCCGCGGCGTACAACGTTGCTATGCCAATCATCTCCCATCCTCGCCCCACCCACCGGGCCTGTTCCTGGTGCGCCACCGAGTTCCCCGTCGTTTGCCGTCCGGGGCGGCCCCGCTTGTAT
>JANOJI010000494.1:0-3933 GCA_031408175.1 Ilumatobacteraceae bacterium | reverse complement strand
GCAGGATCGAGCCGTTGTACACGAACACGCTCGGCAGGTCGAGCCGGGCCGCTGCCATCAGCATTGCCGGGATGCTCTTGTCGCATCCCGCCAGCCCAACGAAGCCGTCGAGCCGTTCAGCGTGCATCACGCACTCCACCGAGTCGGTGATGACCTCGCGGCTGACCAGCGAGGCGCGCATGCCCTCGTGACCCATGCTGATGCCGTCGCTGACGGTGATGGTGCCGAACTCCATGGGGAAGCCGCCGGCGGCACGGATACCCGCCCTGGTGTGCTCGGCCAACTTCCGCAACGTCATGTTGCACGGTGTGACGTCGTTCCAGGCATTGGCGATCGCGATCTGCGGCTTCACCCAGTCGTCGTCGGTCATGCCGACGGCGCGCAGCATGGCTCGCGCCGGTGCCTTGGTCATGCCATCGGTGACGTCGCGGCTTCGGGGTTTGATGTCGACGGGAGTGCCTGATTCGTTCGCGGCCATGGGGCGAAGCTACCCGACGCTGACCTGCCAGACTTGATCCGATATGGCTTCTCCGATAGCGCTGCCCTCTGGGCGCTGGTTGCTCGACAACTGCCCATGCCCACGGTGCCTGCATCCGATCACGCGCGAACGCACGGTCACCCTGGTCGACGAATCGCGCGTTGAGCCGTTGGCGATCACCACTGACGGCGACGGGACCGTGACTGTCGACTGGGGGAACGATCACGTCGGCGTCTACCCCACGGAGTTGTTGACGCCCCGTGCTGAGGTGTCAGTGACACCGAAGGGGCTGTCGCCGGTCCCTCGCATCAGCCACCGCGAACTCGCGACGACTCGCGGCTTGTCGTGCTGGCTGACGGCGATGTTGACCAACGGTGCAATCGTCGTCGAGGACACGCCGAACGTGACCGGCGAGGTCGTTCGCTTGGCTGAACGGGTCGGCTATGCGCGACCGACGAACTTCGGCACGATCTTCGACGTCGAGACCCGACCCGACCCGAACAATTCCGCCTACACCGCTGCGGGCCTCGACCTGCACACCGACCTGCCCAACTGGGCCAGCCCACCCGACTTTCAGCTGCTGCACGCGCTGGCCAATGAGGCAACGGGGGGCGACTCGATGCTCGCCGATGGCGTCGCCGTTGCCACCAATCTGCGGGCAGCCGACCCGAAGGCGTTCGACGTCTTGGCCACTACGCCTGTGCCGTTCCGGTTTCACGACGCCGTCGACGACATCCGCCACACCGCACCGATCATCGAGGTGGATGCCGACGGCGAGCCGATGGCCATACGGTTCAACAACTGGATCCGCGATGTGGATCCGTTCGCCGACGAATACTTCTACGACGCGTACCTGAGCATGTGGCAGTTGCTTCGCAGCCCGGCACACGTGGTGACGCTGCGGCTCGCGGCCGGCGACACGCTGTGCTTCGACAACCGTCGCATCTTGCACGGTCGCACCGAGTTCGATCCGCAGTCGGGGCGCCGGCACCTGCAGGGCTGCTACATGGACCGCGACATGGTGGAGAGCCGACTGCGGCGGCTATCGCTCGGGTAGCTCCGAGATCTGCGGCGTGTCGGCGATCAGTCGCTTGGTGTACTCGGCCTCTGGGTACCGCAGGACTCGCTCAGTCGGGCCCGATTCGACAATCTTGCCGTCGGCGAGCACTGCGACCTGATCAGCGATCGACGCGACCAGCGGCAGGTTGTGCGTGACGAACAGCATCGCCAGGCCAAGGTCACGCCGAAGCTCGCCGAGCAACTCGACGATCGACGCCTGCACCAACACGTCGAGCGCCGATGTGACCTCGTCGCACACGAGCACCTCGGGCCGGCTGACGAGGGCGCGAGCGATGGCGACGCGTTGGCGTTCGCCGCCCGACAGCTGATCGGGGAACCGATTGGCGTAGCTGGCGGTCAGGGCGACACGCTCCAGCATCTCGCCGACCTTGCGGGCCGCGTCGGTCTTCGATGCGCCGCCGATCAGCAACGGGCGGGCGACCGAATCCCCGATCATGCGGCGCGGTTGCAGCGAGCTGTATGGATTTTGGAAGACGTACTGGATTCTCAGGCGCTGGGCCGTGGTGCGATCGCGTGCAGACGGCGCAAGGCGCTCGGAGCCGAGCAGGATCTCACCCGTCCACTCACGGTGCAGACCACCGATCGAACGCGAGAGAGTGGTCTTGCCCGAGCCGGATTCACCGACCAGGGCCAGGCACTCGCCGCGGTCGACATGCAGGTCGACGTTGTGAACGACCTGATGTCGCGTATACGAGGCGCACAGATCGCGGACCATCAGCGCATGCGTGGCCGAGGCGGCAATCGGTGCCGAGCGGACGGCTACGTGTTGCGTGCGCTCGGGCACCTCGAAGGGTCGGATACACCTGACGACGCGGCCTGGCGCCACCTCGCGTTGGGCGGGGAACTCGGCACGACAATCGTCGGTCGCGAGCTCGCAGCGCCGGGCGAACGAGCACCCGACCGGACGTTTGCCCGGCGCCGGTGCCCGGCCGCTGAGACCGATCATCTCGTGGCCGGTCGACATGTCGGGGGCGGCAGCGATCAAGTGCCGGGTGTACGGGTGGCATGGATTGAGGAACAGTTCCGCGGCGGGACCCTGTTCGACGATTCGGCCCGCATACATCACGGCAACCTGATCGGCGAGGTTGGCAACGACCGCGAGGTCGTGAGTGACGTACAGGGCCGCCACCTTGTGGGCGTGACACAGCTCACGAATCGTCGTCAACACGTGGGCCTGCGTGCTGACATCGAGACCCGTGGTGGGCTCATCGAGCACGATCACCGACGGACGGCAGGCGAACGCCATCGCCAGACCGACTCGCTGTTGTTGTCCGCCGGAGAGCTGATGCGGGTAGCGGCGCAGAAACTCGGGCGTGCTGGGCAACAGCACCTCGTTCATCACTTCCTGCAACCGCTCGCGGCGAGCTGCGTCGCTACCACCAAAGTTGTGGAACTCGAGCACCTCGATCAACTGCTTCCTGATCCGCAGCGCCGGGTTCAATGCCGTCGATGGGTCTTGCGGGACGTAGGAAACGAGTCTTCCTCGCGCATGGCGCAGGGCGACGTCGCCAAGCGCGAGCATCGCCGCATCGCCGATCGTGACGTCACCTCGCGCCAGCTTCACACCATGTCGGGCGTGGCCGAGCACGGCGAGACCGACCGTGGTCTTGCCGGAGCCCGATTCGCCGACGAGACCGAGTACCTCACCTGGCGCGATCGTGAGGTTGATCTCATCAACGATGTCGGCACCGCTCGCGGCCACCTCGATACGCAAATTGCGAATCGTGACTGCTTCGTCCATCAGGCGTCACCCCTGGCGCGGTCGATGCCGCCCGTGGCACGCGAGAATCCGTCGCCCATCATTCCCGTGCCGATCGTCAGCAGCGCGAGGGCCGCGACCGGAAGCGTGACGCCCCAGTGGTTGGGGACGATGCCGCCTTTGTTCTGGAAGATCATCAGCCCCCAGTTGGCGGCGCTCGGATCGGGTGTGAACCCGAGAAACCCGATGCCGGCGATCACACCGATCGAGAACGTGAGGCGCAGGTTGGCCTCGACCAGAAGCGGCGCCGTCACATTCGGAAGCAGCTCGGAAATCAGGATGCGTGCTTTCGACTCACCGAGTGATTCGGCAGCCGCGACGAAGTCTCGCTCGACAACCGACACGGCGGTGCCCCTGACCACGCGAGCAATACGAGGAGCGGTGGAGATGCCGACCGTCAGCACGATGACAGTGGTCGTGGCCCCGAACATGCTGAGTACGACCAATGCGGCGATGATCTGGGGCATCGCCAGAATCACATCCATGGCTCGCATCAAGAAGTCGTCGAGCTTGCCGCGGTTGTAGGCGGCAACCAGACCGATCACGGTTCCGAGGAATAGGGCGAGGACGGTGGCAAGCAATGCGGCAATCAGGATCGGGCGCCCACCGTAGAGGA
>JANOJI010000460.1:0-2695 GCA_031408175.1 Ilumatobacteraceae bacterium | reverse complement strand
CATCTTGAAGAACCCCGACTACATGGGCGGCGACAACGCCATCAAGGCCGTCGCCACGACGAAGTTCCAAGACGGCGGCTTCCCGATCCTCGACGGCAACTGCTACATGCACAGGCAGGCGAGCTTCTACGCCGACATCTGGCCAGAGGGCACCACGATCGGCCCAGACGGCCAGGTCGACACCTTCTACCTCCCGGTGAAGGCTGGCGATCCCTCGTACATGCTCGGCGGTGGCGACCTGATCGCCGCCGGCACCGACAAGCCCGAGACATTCGATGTGCTGGCCTACACCGGCTCGTCCCAATACGCCGCTGACGCCATTGCCGCCGGCGAAACCGGCCTGTCACCTCGCAAGGACTTCGACACCTCAACCTTCACCGACCCGGTCCTCAGGGGATTCGCCGAACTGTTGGTCAGCTCCGAGGTGTTCCGCTTCGACGGTGCCGACATGATGCCGGCAGCGATCGGCTCGGGTGCTTTCTGGAAGGAAGCAACGGCCTGGATCGCCGGTGGCAGCACCGACGACATGTTGAACAACATCGAAGCAGCCTGGAAGGCGCTACCTTCCAGCTGAGTCACAGCGAGCAATGAGAAGTATGTAATGTCGGTTGCCTGCGGGTCCTTTCGGGGATCTGCAGGCAACCGTGTTTCGGGGAAGCTGCTGGTACCTACGACTTGGGGGTTTGCGCATGGGCGACCTGTGGGAGACATTGAAGACCGTCGTGATCGGCCTGGGATCGCTCGTCGTCATCCTGGTCGTGTTCTACACGCTGGTCTCGTATCTGCCGGGGCGCTGGGCCGAACGCGGCAAGATCACGACCTTTCTTTTGCCGGCCCTGTTCGTCACGTTCATCGGATTGTTGGTTCCTGCGATACGCACGATCTACCGGAGCTTCTACGTCGACCGCGATAGTCCCCAGTTCGAGTGGTTCGCGAACTACGGCGAGATCTGGTCCCGCAAGGACACCCGCCTGACGGTCATCAACAACCTGGCGTGGGTGCTCGTCGGCACGGTGGCCACGACGATACTGTCGCTCGCGATCGCCCGATTCGCCGACGGTATGAAAGGCGAGAAGGCGGCCAAGTCACTGATCTTCATTCCGGCCGCCATCTCTCTGGCCGGGGCCGGCATCATCTGGCGCTTCGTCTATGCCAGCCCACCGTTCAAGGTCGGCCTCTTGAACCAGGTGACCAAGTCGATTCCCGGCCTGCCCTCCAACATGGGAGGAAACGGTGACCAACTGTGGTTGCTCGAACGGGGCTATGCCGGTATCAACCCTCCGCAAACCGCGCCGGGGTTCAACACCTTCCTGCTGATCATCGTCTTCATCTGGGCCTCCGCGGGCATCTCCACGGTCATCCTCTCGGCCGCCATCAAGGGTGTGCCCGACTCGCTGATCGAAGCGGCGCGGGTCGACGGAGCCACAAACAGGCAAGTGTTCTACAAGGTGACGCTGCCCTACATACGCGCCACCATCGTCACGGTTGCCACCCTCACCACCATCGCCGCATTGAAAGCGTTCGACATCGTCGCAGCGATGACTGGTGGCAACTTCGGGACCAGCACCCTTGCCAACGACTTCTACAACACGATCTTCCTCCAACGACGAGAGGGGCTCGGATCCGCAATGGCGGTCCTGATCTTCATCCTCGTCATCCCGGTTGTCATCATCAATCGTCGCTCTCAGCGGCGGGCTGAGGAGTTGATGGGCGCATGAGCATTGTCGAGATTGCCCCTTCTGGCGACGTCGTCACCGACGCGCCGACGCCGGGCTTCCAAGAACCGATCGGCCGATCGGCCAGTTCGGCGTTGTCGAGCAAGACGGGTCGCAAGATCGTCTACCTGTTGGTCTTCCTGTGGACGATCCCCACTTTCGGGGTCTTCGTCTCGTCGTTCCGAGACGAAATCGCCGTCAAGACCACCGGCTGGTGGACCTTCTTGTGGAACCCACGCTTCACCCTCGAGAACTACAAGAGCGTCTTAGGCAGTGAGGGGGGCGGCGACAACCTGTCGCACTTCTTCCTCAACTCGGTTCGTATCACGGTTCCGGCCACGATCATCTCGGTCGGCGTCGCCTTGCTGGCCGCCTATGCGTTTTCGTGGATGGAGTTCAAGGGTCGCGACTGGCTCTTCGTTGCGGTCATCGGCATGCTCGTGGTGCCGTTACAGATGTCGCTGGTCACGCTGAGCCGGCTCTTCAACGGCGGCGCTCACATCGGGACGGTCACCATCTTCCCGGACATCGTGCCGGGCGACTCGGTGATTCCCATCTGGATCGCTCATACGTGTTTCGGCATGCCGTTTTGCATATTCATCCTGAAGAACTTCGTCGCATCGCTGCCGAGAGAGATCATTGAAGCTGCTCGCGTCGACGGTGCGAGTCACCTCGACATCTTCCGCAAGCTGGTCGTGCCGTTGTCAGTTCCTGCTATTGCGTCACTATGCATCTTTCAATTCGTCTACATCTGGAACGACCTGCTGATCGGGCGCATCTTCGGTGGATCGAGAAACCTGCCGCTGATCGCGAAGTTGGTCGAGGTCTCGGGTTCGCGCGGCCAGTCGTGGCACTTGTTGACTGCGGCTGCGTTCGTCTCGATGGCGCTGCCGCTGCTGGTGTTCTTCTCGTTGCAGCGGTACTTCGTGCGCGGTTTGCTCGCCGGTTCTGTGAAGGGATGACCGGTCCCAGCACCGACG
>JANOJI010000442.1:0-2264 GCA_031408175.1 Ilumatobacteraceae bacterium | reverse complement strand
GCCGACCAAGCCCAGCGGGTACCCGGAGCCGTCGATGCGCTCGTGGTGCTGCAGGATCATGTCCGCTATCGGCCAGGGGAAGTGGATGCCACGTACAATGTCGGAGCCGGCTTGAGCGTGCTCTTTGAGCAGCGCGAGTTCCGTGGGCTTGAGCTGGCCCGGCTTGCTCAGAATTTCCGACGGCATCGAAAGCTTTCCGATGTCGTGAATCTTGGCCGCGATCCGAATGCCGGCGATCTCATCCTTCTCCAGCCCAATTTCGTTGGCGATCGCCACCGCTAGCTCGGAAACCCGTCGCTGGTGACCGGCGGTGTATGGATCGCGGGCCTCAGCGGCGCTGGCGATGGCGTCGACCGACGCCTCGGTGAGGGCGACGAGCGCCGTCTCGTTCGCCTTGCGGTCCGTGATATCGATGAAAATGATGCCGAGTCCGACGATCTCTGTGTTGACTCGGACCGGGTAGATGTTGTCGAGCCAGTAGTGGATCCTGCCCGGATCGATGAGGTTCTCACCGCTCAGTTCCACGTTGAGTGCCGGCAGACCCGACTGGAGGACCTTCCGACAATACGGCTCGAGCTGCGGCCACAGCGCCGGCGCCACCTCGGCGAGGGTGCGGCCGAGATGCTCGTCCACCGTGGTGGCTCCGTCGAGCGCGGCAACGATCTCGTTGACTCGGACGTACCGGAACTCTCGATCGAGGAAGAGGAACCCGACAGGCGCGGTCGACAGGAGTGTCTCGAGAAGTGCGTGAGTTTCATTCGCTTCGTTGTCTAGGTGACGGCGCAGCTCATCGGTCTGTTTGTCGTGCTCCATGTCGGAGAGTGTGCAGACCCACCTGTCGATCGTTCCATCGGTTGCCAACACCGGTGACGCACGCTCGGCCATCAAGCGGTACTCGCCGGCGCCGTTGTAGATTCTCAGCACACCTTCGTATGGCAATCGCTGGCAGCGGGCCTGTTTCCAGGCGGCGCGTACCGCATCGACGTCGTCCGGATGCACGAGGTGAAACCAGGATTGCCCGCAGATGTCGGCGGGCGCCAGACCGACGAATGCAGCGCCTCGGGCGTCGATGTACTCCATCGTGCCGTGAGCCCCCACGATGAACACGATGGGCGCGTGCGAACTCGCGACTAGATGAGGGACGACGTTGGTCACGACGTCTGCGGTATCGGGGTTACTTCTCAAGTCTTGGCAACACTTCGTCACTTCGGGGGACCACCATCGGTACAAACACCTACTATTCTCGGTCGACGACGTCATTGCGCACAGTGCCGAACGTCCCAACGGCGCCGACAACAGGCCCCAGACCTCCAGCGCGTAGCGACGCGGTCCCCTTGTCCCCCAGAAGGGACTCCGGTCGTTTGCCGAAGCTCGAGCGTGAATATTGAGTAAACAGAAGCTAAACATCCCGGTGCACACCACTCGACCACACGTCGGTGTCGGCAAGACTTCCCAGCATGACGCTGCTTGGCCTTTTCATGAACGCAACCGATCGGCGTCACCTCGCTGCGGGCGAAGTATTTTTCACCGCCGGTGATGCCGGCGACGAGATGTACGGGGTGGTTGTCGGCCAGATCGAGCTGCGGCGAGGTGACCAAGTGCTGGCCCGGGTCGGTCCAGGTGAGACATTCGGAGAGATGGCGATCATCGACGACGCGCCACGCTTGCTGAGCGCAGTCGCGGTCGAACCGTCAGAGATCGCCGTGATCAGTCGCAGAACCTTTCTGTTCCTCGTGCACGAAACACCGATGTTCGCGATTCAGGTGATGCAATCGCTCGCGTCTCGGATTCGCGAGCTCGACGAACTCGTCTGACGGTCTCACGACCAACCACTCGTGAATCCGGAGCAATCTTGAGTGGAGCTGAGGGGAATTGAACCCCTGACCCCTTCCATGCCATGGAAGTGCTCTGCCAACTGAGCTACAGCCCCGTTTGGGACGACTGAGATTACCAACGAGGTGTGACGCTTCCCAACGCGTTGTGATGTGGCGGTTGGGAAGTGGTGCTGCAGGCACCACTTCGGTGCCGAGCGGCAACACTTCCCGAAGTGCGTAAGTTCAGTGCACACCCCCTGCATCGAACCTTCGCACTTTGGCAGACCCCGACCAATGCGCGTCAGAAGCGTCGCTTGGCTCGCAGACGTTTGCGGATGGGCATCACGATGAACTGCATCACGACCGTCACGGCCGCGATGCTCGTCAGGACTCGTAGGCCGAACGGGATCTTGACCAGCAGCGGCGCGAGGACAATGGAGAAGAACAACG
>JANOJI010000415.1:0-11063 GCA_031408175.1 Ilumatobacteraceae bacterium | reverse complement strand
CCAGGTGTGGCGCGCGACTTCGAGCCCGACCGACCCATGGTTGTCCGAACGGGTTGCCTGCACCGAATCTCCACATGGCACGCGGGACTTCCGAACATCAGCTCTCTATGGTGTCGGCTGTGACACGGATCTTCGTGGTCGACGACGACGAGACGATTGCTGGAGCTCTCTCGGAACGTCTCCGCAGCGAGGGTTCACGGTCAGCCTCGCCGCCGACGGTCGCGCAGCACTCGGAGGACCCGCTCGGGTCGTCATAACGTGCCGACAATGCTTTCGCGCGTTGCGGTTGTGGCGTGGATCGTCGGTCTTGTTGCTGTTGGGATGGTCCGGGCCAGCGACACGGACTGGGGCCAAGCCCTTCGGTGACCGCCGCGGCAATCACGAGCGCCGTGCCCAGCGACGCGTCCGGCCGGAGCCCAGGGCGTCGGCTGCGACGTCGAGCGCGACAGGGGACGCGTGGTCGCTGAAGGAGCGGACGACCAGCGACGGCTTCTGCCGCAGTTCTGCGAGCAGCTCGTCCGGCGGCGCGGGCCTCACCGGTCGCGCTGGCCCGATCGAACAGTTCCAGGATCTCGGTGTCCTCGAGGGTCATAGCGGTTGTCCTTCCATGAGACATTGGAGAAGCCATGAGCAGCACCCCGACCATCACCGATCCGACGACGTGGGCTCTCGATCGTGAGATCGTCCTCGTTCGAGTTCTTGACGCCACACGCGAAGCGGTGTTCGCCGCGTGGACCGATGCGGATGCCTTCTGCCAATGGTTTGGTCCCGATGGGTTCACCTGCACTGTCCGAGAGATGGACGTGCGCCCGGGAGGTCGAGCGTGCTTCGACATGGCTTCCGGAGACGGCACCGTGTTCACGAATCGCTTCGACTACCTCGAAGTCGTTCCAGTCGAGAGGTTGGTGCTGGATCACGGGTCCGACGCCGACGATGACCCGGCACGCTTCCGTGTGACGATCACCCTCGACGAACAAGCCGATGGAAAGACGGTGTTGACGCTGCGGCAGCTTCACCCAACCGTCGAGCAGCGAGATGCAAAACTCGGCTTCGGCGCTGTCGAGCTCGGTCTGCAGACGATGCAGAAGCTCGCTCACCATCTCGGGGCCGCCTGAACCCCACGGCCGATGAAATCTCGCCGCGGGACAGGTCAACCAGTCTGACCGACCACCACCACCCGAAGGAGCCGCCATGTCGCGCGTCCGCATCCACAACTTCTCGATCTCGCTCGACGGGTTCGCCACCGGCGAGGGGCAGGCCCTCGACACGCCGTTCGGCCACGCCGGGCATCGGCTCCACGAGTGGCTGTTAGCCACTCGGTTCGCCCGCCGCGAAGTCCTCGGCGAGTCGGGCGGCACCGAGGGTTTCGATCACGCGATGGCCGACCGGCACGGACCCGGGATCGGTGCGGAGATCATGGGCGCCGGCAAGTTCGGCCCTCCAGGCTGGCAGGACGACCCGGAGTGGCGCGGGTGGTGGGGCGACAACCCGCCGTTCCACACGCCAACGTACGTCTTGACCCACCGTCCGCGCCCGTCGCTGGAGATGGAGGGTGGCACGACATTCCACTTCCTCGACGCCGCGCCAGCGGATGCACTCGAGTTGGCGCGGGACGCAGCCGCCGGTCAGGACGTCCGCATCGGCGGGGGCCCGACCATGATGCGCGCGTTCCTCGCCGCCGGTCTCGTCGACCACCTACACGTCGTGCAGGTGCCGATCCTGCTCGGCCGCGGTGTTCGGCTGTGGGACGGCCTGGAGGCGTTGGAGCAGCAGTACGACGTGGAGGCAGTCTCGACGCCCCGCGGCGTCACCCACCTCACGTTCACCCGATGACCTCACGGCGGCACTTCGCGGTCATTCCTGGACACGGAACTGTGGGCACGCGCCGGAGACGTCGCCTATCGCAACCTCGGCGTCGAGGACTCCGGAGACCCGCTACCCGACTGGTTCTTCACGCAGCGCGTCGAGCTCGTCATCTGTCCTTCTTGATGGAGCGCACTCGGCTCTGCTGATCGCGAGCCGACGAAGGTGCCCACGTGTCGACGTTCTGGTCGACCCGTACGTCGAGCACGTCGCTGACCGATCGGCCTGCCGGCGAGGAACGGCCGGGGCCGACGTCGAGTTCGGCGGCCACGCAACGCCTCGCGCTTGCCGCCGTGCACGGTGCGCTACAGCTGCGTCGGGCGCCCGCGCTCGTCGGAACTGGCAGTAGCCAGATCTACTCGATACGCAGGTCTGAAATCGCCCGGGCGATGACCAGTAGCTGGATCTCCGACGTTCCCTCGAAGATCGTGTGGCTCACGGTCCCGGCTTTTCTGAGTGCGACGTCGTGTTGTGGTGTGCTCATGACCTGGTGTTTCGCGGACGGCCGATTCCACCTCGTGTCACCGTTTCCACCCGTTTCTAGGACCAAAACTAGGGATTTGGCCGATTTCGGGCCGCTTCGATTTCGCGACATCCCTAGTTCGACAGAGGCATGTAGGGACGCCCTGCTCAAGACGGCCGAGGACCCGCGCTGGCCCGATCGTCGGATGATCTTTAATGGCGATGGCAACCAGGTCTCGGCAATCATCATCGTGGCGGATGAGGTGCAAGCACGACTGGTTCGCCCGAGTCCTTCCGCGCCTGAGCCATGAGCAAGGTCCGAACCTCGATGATGGCCTTCTTGTACGCGAGGAACTGTGCGCCGCGGGTGTCAGTCGCCGCTTGCTCGACGGGAAGAACGTCACCGCTGGCCTGCCGCTGTGCCATCAGACCGTCGAAGTCTTCCATCGCCTCGTTCATTGGCACTTGAATCGTTTCGAGCATCGCGCGGCTGCACGTCATGAGCACCAAGCCGTAGTCGACTGCGACGTTGCGCATCGCTGCTTCATACTCACGAACAGCGTCACGATCTGTCGGTTCGGTGAATGCGCCTCTCGCCGCATTCGGCCAGACATAGAGACTCGCGTACAACCTGGCTTACGCATCCTGCTGGCGGTTGGCGCGATCCCGCTTCTCGATCAGCGAGTCTCGGCGATTCTCGCGTCGACTGGTAAGCGCCCACACCCGAAAGCGACGGCCAAGGTCACCGCCGCGGCAATGAACGATGGGGTCAGTTGCAGCCAGTCTTCCTTATGCACGCCGCAACAGTAGAAGGCGGGAGACGCCGCGGGTGCTCGGCTCTACCGAACCGGGCATGTGAGGATGACCTCGTCATGGCCTCGCGGGCGTCAATCGACTAGAGCGTGTAGCGAATCTTCGAGTGGTCCGAAGCCTTGCTGACGGAGGATCGACGCGACCACCTCAGCAGGCGACATCGGCGGCCGCTTCTTGCGCGCCGCCATCGCGCGCACTGCGAGGGCGACCGCGCTGGGCTCGTCATCGACGAGTTGTCCGACCAGTTGCGGTGGAGTGACGATCACGATGCCATGCTGTCGGAGCAACTCGCTGTCGAAGTCGCGAACGTTGTAGGTGACGACCGCCGACGCGCCGACGTGGACAGCTGCCGCCGCGACGTGCCCGGTCCTTCTGGTGGTTGTCCATGGCGTCAATCACGTGCTCGTACCCTTCGACTGACGCGACTGGGAACGCCTGCCGCATCGCGCCGACCAAACGTGCGTCGAACTGCGCCGGGTCGATGCCGGGGTGGTCGGCGAGCACGTTGCGCGTCATCTCGTCGAGGATCGCTTCCGTCCAGCGCGGCTCGAACGCATCGAGGGCCGCGAGCGACAGCAGGAGGTCGCGGAGAACGACCGGATAGAGGACGCAGGCATCCAAGACGTAGACCGGCGCCACGGTCAGTAGCTCAGCCCGAGTTCCTCGTCGACCTCGGTCAACTCCCCCAGCGCCGCAAGCTTGGACGCCCGACGCTCGCGGTAGGCGAGCACGTCACTCGCCAACAGTCGACGATGGGTGCCGGCCATGTGAGCCGGCAGCGAACTCTGGTCGATCAGCCGAACGACGTAGGTCCGAGACAACCCGAGCAGATCAGCCGCCTGCTGCGTCGTCAGTTCCGCATCAGCGGGGATGACGTGCACAGGGACGCCGGTCGCCAGGTCGCGGAGCAACGACTGCACGGCCCGGTTCGCATTCTCGGGAAGTACCACTGTCTCGTCACCCACCCGAACGCTCACCGACGTCTGCTCCGAGTTGAGCGATGCGACGACCACACGGTCGCGCTCCTCCAGATCGAACACCTCGGCTCTGGTCACACTCATAGGACCAAGTATTGAGCACAAACGACACAAACGCAACCTGGCTCTCTGCCCGTCTGACCTCGGCGAACCGGGTGCCAAGCGCCGTGGGCGATGGGCCACGCAGTTCGCCGGTTCCCGGGCGGGCGCGGGCGGGCCGGGCTTTGAGCGAAGTGGTGCACGTTATGACCCCGGTTCGTTCCCGAAGGACGACGCTTCGTTATTGCAGGAGCTTGTGGTTGCCGATGAGGGCGGCTGGCTGCCCGTTCGGACCGCGGTCGGGTTGGCAGCGTTCGACGATGCCGGTTTGGAAACGCTGGAACGCTGCATTGGCTGCGAGCGGGTTGGGCTCGGCGGTGATCTCGGCGATGTGGATGAAGGTGTTGTCGGCTAGTCGCCAGGCGGCGTAGTCGATACCGTCGGGTTGGGTCTCGGCGAGCTCGGTGAACACTGCTTCGACGAGACGCTGGTTCTCGTCGGCGTGTTCGGCCGAGGGTTGGTAGCGCACAACGATGGTTGGCATCGGGTTCTCCTGCGGGTGTCGGTACGGCTGGTGGCTATTCGCTGGCAGTCTTGAGGGCGTCGGCGAACTGGTTGAATGAGGCGGTCATGTCGGGGATTGCTTTGGTGATCAGCCTGGCGAGGGGTCCGGTAAATGCTTCGGTCATCGAGAATTCGGTGCTGCCGTCGCGTTCGGTCAGGGTGAAGGTGCGCCGACCGGTGAACAGTCCGAGCGGCATGCCGCTGGACCACACCATCCGGGTCGGTGTGTTGAGCTCAGTTACTGTGAGCTTGAACGTGCGTTTCGGGTCGAGCGTGGACACCAACGCGATCTTGCCGTCTTGGGTGATCTGGCCGTCGAGGCTGACGACCGACGGGTTCCAGTCGCGGTAGCCGGCCGAGTTGGTCAGTAATGCCCAGATCTTGTCAGCAGGTGCAGCGATGGTGCGGGTGACATGGAATTGCTTCGCCATCACAGGGCTCGCATTCGGTTGTTGCGCGGATTGTGTTCGACTTCGGCGAGGCCGAGGACTTCGAGCACTGGTGGGACGTAGTTCGCGAACCTGCCGCGCAAACCCTTCTTCAGTCCGTACCAGCCGCCCACGGGATTGTCGGCCGATCGACCCCAAGCCTCGACGGTGTCAGGTGCGACCGGTTTTTGTTCATCGGCGTTTCCGAGCGGCATCCAATCGCCTCGCGCAGTGAGCATCGTGTGCAGGTCGTCGATGCAACGCAAGTCGTAGCGGAGCTCGGTCGACCCGACCTGTACAACGAGCACGGGCGGGGTAGCAGCGAAGTCGCGATAGGCCTCGAACTCGGACTTTCCTGGCGGCGTGGCCAGGATCCAGGGGTCCTCGGGAGTTCCGGTGCCTTCGAGTCCAGGTGTTGTTGACATGGCACGTTCCTTTCGTTGGGACCCACCGTAGACATCAAAGAGTGACATCTCTTGTCGTGAATCTGTCGTGATTCTGCGAGACTATGAGTCATGCGCGCCGGGCGTCTTGTCGCTCTGATGTTGATTCTCCAACGCCGTGGACGGATCACGGCCAGAGACCTCGCTGTCGAATTGGAGGTCAGTGAACGCACCGTGCTGCGTGATATCGAGGAACTGTCGGGCGCGGGTGTTCCGGTGTACGCCACTCGCGGTCCCGGTGGAGGGTTCCAGCTGTTGGAGAACAACCTGCCCGACCTCACCGATCCCGACGAATGGCAGCCCGTCGCTCGCCGCCCCGGGCGCCCACGTCGCGCCCGCGTCCACATTACGCCCGACGGTCTGCGCCTCGCTGCTGTGCTCCGCCGGCTCCAACCAATACGCGTACGACGCGTACAGGCCCCGCCCGACGACGGGTGGCTGGAAGCATCCTTCCGTCTCGAAACGATCGATGGAGCCGTCGTCGATGTGCTCTCCCTCGGCCCGAACATCCGCGTCATCGATCCGGCCGACCTACGCGACCGAGTCGCGGATAGCGCACGGCGCATCGCGCTGCTCTACCCCGACAGCTGACCAACCTGGCCGCCGGTCGGCCAACTTCTCACACCACCCGTGAGGGAACACTACGAACGTGGCGGCACTCGACCGACCAAGCCCGACTGGTAACCCGCCGTCAGCGAACGCGATATCGCGCGTCGATCGGCGATCTCGATCGCCCCGTATCGCCGGATATCGGGCGGGGCGCTCGACCTCCGGGCCGGAGCCCATCCGGATGTCAACCGACCGTCACCGGTCGTGCGCTACTCGACGACGGCGTCGTTGCGGCTGCTGTAGCCCGCCAGCGGGATCACGTACGTGAAGCCGCGGTGCGGGTCTTGGAAGGCAAGGATCGGCGATTCGAACCAAGTGGTGATGTCGGGGTTGGTCGACGTGACGAGGGTGTCGATCACGATGCCGGTCTCGTCGCAGCCGTCGACCTGGTCGAGCGGCACATTCGTGTCGACCTGGCAGATGCGGCCCACGCCGTCCTCGACGACGAGTTGGGCGTCGAACAGCCTCCAGATGGGGCCGGATGACGACAGCGTCAGAAACTGTTCGGGTGTGAAGGGGTCCCACAGCTCGGGTGGGAACGGGTAGTCCTCGTCGTCGGGCACCTCGGGATCGCCCTTGACGCGGGTGGCGTCGGAGTACAGAACTTCAACCTCGTCGCCGACGACCTGCCCGGCGTAGCCGAGCAGGTCGGAGGAGCGCCCGGCCGTTGCTGCCCGGCCCCACGCGTCCCAGATGTCGCCGTCGCTGAGGAACGAACGGCCTGACCTGGAGGCGGTGACGAAGCTCCGCAGCATCGTGACGCCTTCCTCCTCGGTGGTCGGCCGGTCGATCGTGGCCGGGAGTACCGACACGTCGCCACTGTCGTGCTGGACGACATAGAACATGCCGATCGACGTGTTGTGCAGCGCCGGCTCGCCGATGGGCGGCAACGCAACGACGACGTCGGTCACGGTGAGCGTGACCGGTGCCGCCTCAACCGAATCGCGAGTTCCCGTCGGGGCCGTGTACTCGATGATCTGTTCGGGCACTCCGTACACCTCTGCAGCCGGCACACGGATCAGGGCCTGATCTCCCAGCGCGGCCCGCTCGATCGCCACAACGTGCAGCCACGACAAGAGCGGATCTTCGCACTCATCAACCAGCGACTCGAACACGGGCGTCCAGGCCGCCATGTCGTTCTGGCCGACAACCTCGAACCGGGTGACGACGTCGGCACAGGCGTTGTCGGGGCGGGTCATCACCAGCGCGACGTAGCCGGCAAAGTCGACGGCTGGTTGGTCGACGCGCGGGTTCCACTCGGTCCACAGCGATGTCAGCTCGTCCTCGGACATCACCAGCTCGGCGTTGCCGAAACCTACGGTCGTCTCGGCCACGGTGATGACGTCGAAAGAGTCTTCGCCGGCAACCAAGGTCTCACCGGGTGCCGGGTGCAGCGCGGCGTCGAATTCGTCGGGCACCGTCTTGTCGACCTGGGCGGCAGGAGCCTCAGTGTCATCGACCCTGACCAAGATGAGTCCGATCACCCCGGCCACGGTCAGCGCCACTGCGGCAGCCTGCATCAGCCAGCGCGACGCCCGTTGGGGACGACGGCGACGCTCGAACAGCTCGCGGGCGGCGGTCTCGTCGACCTGGGGCGCGAGGCGGGCGAGCCGGGTCGCGAAGTCGGTTTGCTCAGGCATCGGACACCTCCATCAGGGAACGAAGACGGGTGCGAGCGTCGTGCAGGTTCGACTTCACGGTGCCGGCGCTGACTTCGAGTGCTGCGGCCACCTCGGCGACCGACAGGTCGGCGAGATAGTGCAGGCACACCGCAGCACGCATTCGGCCGGGCAAGGCGGCCACCGAGCGGCGAAGGTCAACCAGATCGGCGGTCAAGTCGGTATCGCTTGTCAGGCGAATCGTCGCGAGGATCTCTCGACGTCGTCGCCGATTGCGTCGCCCGTTCAGGAGACGGTGCAATGCCACCCGGCGAACCCAGCCGGCCGGATCGTCGAATCGAGAGACCTCGTCCCACCGAAGGTCGGCCTGAATGAACGCCTCCTGAACGGCATCAGCAGCGTCCACCGGATCGAACGCAACACCGAGCGACCGCACAAGACGTCCGTACTCGGCATCGAAGAGCTCGCTCACATCAGTCATCTCACCCCTGACACCCGCCAGCATGCCACCCGGTTGGGTCGACAGGGCACGCCGGAGCGTCAGCGAGAGAACGGGGTCCGGCCCGCCAATCTCGCGTACCGCCAGGTCCTTTCACTTCATTGTTCCGGACTGGTTGGCCGCTCCGGCAGACTCCGTGCCCCGCTCTTGGACCTCGTACCGGCGTCGGGTTCGGCGTAGCCGCGGGCAGGACCGGGAGGAGCCTCTTGCACCGGCGGCTCAGCGACCATCAGGGCGATCAGCTGGTCCCGGTTCAACGCGGTGGTCACGCCACAATTCTCGCAAGGTCTCGCCCGGTTCCGGTGGCCGCTTTCAGACCGCCGTCGTCATTCTCTGAGCCAGCGTGCGACTCGGACAGATACGCGATGGACCGACGCCCGTCACGTGCCCTACGATCTGCCGCGCAAGGTTCGTCCCGCGTATGAGGGATAGCGAGCCGTGCCCGGCGTGGCGATGTCGATTCGTTCGACGTCACCGATGTCCGGAACCGCCTCTCGCAAGCGCTTGAGGAAGTGGGCCCGGTTGCCTGCCGGATGGCAGGGGAGCCGGGCCTGCGCCTTTCTGGCCCGAAAACGATGTCTGCCCCCAGTGGCATCACCGATGAATCGGGAGAGGCGCCTGGAGGCGTATGAGATGAGACTACACGGGGTTGGGGAACCGGATTCTGAGCGGAGGCAGAGGCGTGGTTGCACGACCTGCTTGCGATTCCCGCCTCGAAGTCGCATACTGGTCTTGCCTCGGGTGAGTACCCGTGGAAGTGGACCCGGTTGCCTGCCCGTAGGTAGGGGAACCGGGTTCTGCGCGTTATGGGTCAACTGTCGAGATTCCTGCGACAATCGGGCTCACGATCTCGCGCCAACGACCTCCAGCACCGACCGCCCACGTGATGTTGGTGGTGATGCCGTCGGCGAGCCACAGCAGCGGCTCGTCGACTCCACGGCGGTGCTCGAAGACCAGTGGCGGTTCACGCTTGCGCACTCTGTCGATGACGCCGACGTCGGACCGGTCGTCCTGACGGCTCTCGATCACAACCCGCGCGACCTCGACGCTTTGCAGCAGTTCGACGATCGCGGTCAGACATGCCGCCCGCGCGTTGAACTCCGTCACACCGTGCCGTCGTCGGCAGACCACAACCTGTGCCGAGATGGGCAAATCGGCGAACGACATCAAGAGTGCAGCTCGTCGCTTCGGTGACTCGTTGTGAAAGTGAACACGCCGGTGAGCGATCGAAAGATCGGCGATCGCAGCGCGTGTCGATGCGATGTCGCGCGCCGCCAACATCACACACGACATCAAGTACCTCTGACCGCGGACCGATTCATCCACGAATGCATCCGTCGGTGGGAGAAGCCACGTCACTTCGAACCTCCCCTCAAGATCTCGCCGAGGCCGGCGGCGACGGCTTGGTCGGCGGCGGCGAAAGCGTGCGCGTAGACGCGCAACGTCATCGCCGGGTTGGCGTGGCCGAGGCGGCCGGCGACGGTTCGGACGTCGTGGCCCTGGCCGATAGCGACAGTGGCTGACCAATGGCGCAGATCGTGGAGGCGCCACTTCGAGTCGATACCCGACAGCTTGCGTGAGCGGCTCCACCACCAGCCGATGCGATCGGGGCTCACCAACTCGGGGCAGAGGCCAAACATCCACGGGCCGTACGGCTGGCGCTGCACTCGCAACGTCTCGACAAGCGCGAGCGTGTCGGGGTCGAGCGTCAGCGTTCGCGTGTTCGCCGTCTTGGTCGCCGCGTCGCGCATCTCCGGCGAGCCGTCGCCGCGCTTCACGAACTCGATCGCCGAGTCGATCGTGAGCTGGCCATCGACGACGTCGATCCATTGCAGCGCGGCCAACTCGGCCCGGCGCGCGCCGGCCACCGCGGCGATCCGCAACGCAAGCAACGCGGCTGGGTCGATCGTCGCCGCGGCAGCCATCACGGCGCGCACATCGTCGAGCGACATCACAGATCGCTGCTGGGTCTTCGACGACTTCAGCCGCGCGATACCGGCAACGTTGTTGCTCACCCATCCCCACCGTTCTGCTTGCGACAGCGCAGCGCGCAGCACACCGTGGAGGTTCTTGATGCCGGCGTCCTGGAGGCCGGCCTTGCGCATGCGTGTGTGCCACCGCTCGACATCGCCCACCGATAGTCGCGCCAGCGGCAGGCGCGAGATCTGGTCCTTCTTGATCGCGCGCACGCGACTCTGCTGGTCGCGCGCCGACGACGGCGCCCAAGTGTCGAGGTTCTGCTCGACCCATGCGTCGAGCACGTCGCTGACCGAACGGCCCGCCGGCGAGGCACGGCCGGGGCCGACCTCGAGCTCGGCCGCCAGCTTCAACGCGTCGCGCTTGCCGCCATGAACCGTTCGCGACAGCTGTGTAGGGCGGCCACGCGCATCGGAGCCCGTGAAGACACGGACCTCCCACACCCCCGGTCGCTTCTCGCGCAGCGTTGCCATGCGAGAACTGTAACGAAGGGGTATGACATCCGTCTAGGGACGATGTCTAGGGACTCGTCACTGGTCGACTGATGAAGCCGATCGGCGAGCGAACCGATCTACTCGATACGCAGGCCCGATATTGCCCGGGCGATCACCAGCTGCTGGATCTCGCTGGTACCTTCGAAGATCGTGTGGATCTTGGCGTCGCGGTGCCAGCGCTCGACGGGGTACTCGCGGGTGTAGCCGTATCCGCCGAGGATCTGGATGGCATCTTCGGTCACGCGCACGGCGACTTCCGAGGCCTTGTACTTGCTC
>JANOJI010000365.1:0-3694 GCA_031408175.1 Ilumatobacteraceae bacterium | reverse complement strand
AAGTCGCGCCGCCTCGTTGCCGAACATCTGGTCGCGCATCTTGCCGCGCAGGTGTGCTTCGAGTGTGGTCGACAGCTCCTCGATTCCGGGCTGGAACTCGGCAACGACCGAGGCGATCTCGAGAGGCGGACGGCGATGTCGCAGCAGCCAGAGCGCACCCCGCTCGACCATGCGTCGCGCCTCCAGGAACATCTCCAACTGCGTGTCGAGCTTGACGCTTGTCGGCAGCGCCTCGATCTGGTCCCACATCACCGGGAAGTTGAAAATGTCGCGAGCGGCAACCCAGGCACGCATCACGTCGACGACGCCGGCGCCGGTGTCTTCGGTCATCCGATTGTCGAACGAGATGCCCGACAGGTTGACCATCTGATTGGCGATCTGGGTGGCGATGATCTCGCGTCGCAGGCGATGCCCAAGAATCTCTGGGCGGTATCGCTCCTGCAGCAGTGTGGGGAAGTAGCGGACGAGATCGGGTTCGAGGTACGGGTCGTCGGGGAACTCGGTGCGCACCATCTCGGTCATGTTGACGCTCTTGGTGTAGGCCAGCACGATGGCAAATTCGGGGGTCGTGAGACCCTTCCCGCTGGATTGCCGCTCGGCGATCTGTTTGTCGGTCGGTAGGGATTCGAGGGTGCGGTTGAGCCACCCCTCGGCCTCGAGCACATGTAGATACCGTGCATGCACGTTGACCATCGGGAGCGCTTGACGACGGGCTATAGCCAGCGTGAGGGTCTGCGAGCGGTTGTCGTCGAGCACCAACTCACCCACCTCGTCGGTCATCGCGGCCAAGACGTCGTTGCGTTGCTCGGTCGTCATCTTGCCCTCGGCCATGACAGCACCGAGCAGGATCTTGATGTTGACCTCATGGTCGCTGCAGTCGACGCCGGCGGAGTTGTCGATCGCGTCGGTGTTGACGAGGCCGCCATTCAACGCGAACTCAATTCGGCCGCGCTGGGTCAAGCCGAGGTTTCCCCCCTCGCCGATGATGCGGCAACGCAACTCGGATCCGTTGACACGCAGGCCGTCGTTCGATCGGTCGCCCACGTCGGCGTGGGATTCCGATGCGGCCTTCACATATGTGCCGATGCCACCGTTCCACAGCACGTCGACGGGGGCGCGCAGGATGGTCGACAGCAACTCGTTCGGCGTGAACGAACTCTGATCAGTACCCAATCGTTTGCGCGCTTCTGGACTGAGGGTGAAGGTCTTCAACGAGCGCGGGTAGACGCCACCGCCTGTCGAGATCAGGGTTGCGTCGTAGTTCGCCCAACTCGATCGAGGTAGTTCGAACAACCGCTGACGTTCCACGAACGAGACAGCAGGATCGGGATCAGGATCGATGAAAATATGCCGATGGTCGAATGCGGCGACGAGCTTGACGTGACGCGACCGCAGCAAGCCGTTGCCGAACACATCGCCAGACATGTCGCCGATGCCGACGATGGCGAGTTCATCGCGATCGGCGTCCTTGCCAAGCGCCCGCGCATGCCTGCGCACGCTCGCCCACGCGCCGCGGGCGGTGATGGCCATCTCCTTGTGGTCGTAGCCCTCGCTGCCACCCGACGCGAACGCGTCGCCCATCCAGAAACCGTACTGCTCGGAGATCTCGTTGGCGATGTCGCTGAACGTCGCGGTGCCCTTGTCGGCGGCCACCACCAGATACGGGTCGTCGCCATCGTGGCGCACGGTGTCGGGCGGAGGAACGATGACACCACCGACGATGTTGTCGGTGACGTCGAGCAGACCGCTGATGAACTCCCGGTAGCAGGCGACGCCCTCGGCGCGGAATTCGTCGGCGCCACTCGGCGGCTTCTTCAGAACGAAGCCTCCCTTGGCGCCCGTCGGCACGATCACCGCGTTCTTCACGATCTGGGCCTTCACCAGGCCGAGGATCTCGGTGCGAAAGTCTTCTCGCCGATCGCTCCATCGAATGCCACCGCGCGCGATCCGCCCATTGCGTAGGTGCACTCCTTCGACGCGCGGCGAGCACACCCATATCTCGAACATCGGCCGCGGCAGCGGCAGGTCTGGCACCTTCGATGTGTCGAACTTGTAGGACAGCACCGGTCGATATCCACCACCTTCCGCCATGCGGAACGCGTTGGTGCGCACAGTCGCATCGATCAAGGCCAGCAGCGAGCGCAGGGTGCGATCGTCATCGAGGCTGGGTACCGCGTCGAGAGCATCGGCAATCTCGGTCCGCAGATCGGTCTCGGCGGTGGCACCACCTTCGGGGGCCACCGTGTTGAACCGGACGGAGAACAGCGCGGCGAGCAGCCGACTGATCGAGGCGTGACGAGCCAGTGTTGCTTCGATGTATTGCTGGCTGAACGGGAAGCCGATCTGGCGCAAGTATCGCGAATAGGCGCGCAGGACGTCGATCTGGCGAACGGTCAGACCGGCGAGCAGCACCAGTCGATTGAGACCGTCGACCTCGACCGACCCGGTGAACTCGGCGAGAAAACAGCGCTGCACTTCGGCCCGGACCGAGTCGGTCAGTTGCACGTCTGCCGGCACGGACACTCCGACGTCGTGGAGCCACACCGTGGCACCGTCGAATCCGAACCCGAAGGCCCGTTCGTCGAGTGCCCGCAACCCGAGTTGATCGAGCAACGGCAACATGTCTGACAGCGGGATCGACTCGCCCCGGCGGTAGATCCGGAACCGCCAGCCGCCGTCGACGCGTTGCAGCAGATCGGTGGTAACTTCGGCGGAGCCGTTGGCCAGAGCATCGATGTTGACAAAGTCGAGTGCGGCAACCGACGGCTCGTTGAGCTCGTCGTAACCAGCTGGCATCGCCGGCTCGAGTCGACTGGCCAGGTCGGCCCGCGCGCCAAGCGAGACTCGAACAGCGTCGAGCCAATCGTCGGCGATATCAATGGTGGTCATGGTTCTCCCGGCAACGCTGGCGGCAGCTTCCCCTGCTCAGCGACACTAGTCGGTAGCGTCTAGCACATGAGTCGCCTCTCGTTCCGACGCCGGACCGAATCCCACCCTGGTCATCGATCGGTGGCAGGTGGTCTTGCCCGCGCTGCCGTGTTCGGGGTCAGCGACGGCCTCGTTTCCAACGTATCGCTGGTGATCGGGTTCGCAGGTGCGGGAGTCGAATCCAGCGTCGTCCGGCTGGCGGGCTTGGCGGGTGCGATCGCTGGAGCAACCAGCATGGCAGCCGGCGAATGGGTCAGCATCTCGGCGCAGAACGAGTTGGTCTACCGCGAGCTCGGCGTCGAGCGACGCGAACTGGAGTTCAACACCGCATCCGAGACTGCCGAGCTGGCCGCCATCTACGAAGGACACGGCATGACGCGCCAAACCGCGCTCGATGCTGCAGCCGACGTCATGCGCGAGCCCGAAGCAGCACTCGCTGTGCACGTGCGCGAGGAACTCGGTGTCGACCCAAACGAGCTTGGCTCGCCATGGAGTGCTGCCGGGCTGTCGTTGGTGTGCTTCATCGTTGGGGCGCTGCTGCCCGTCATTCCGTGGTTCACCGGCAGCGGCAATGGCGCAAAGGTGGCGTCAATTGCGATTGGTGTCGCCGCCGCCGCAGTGGTTGGCCTGATGATCGGCAAGTTCGCCGAGCGTCGCCTGCTGTGGAGCTCGACACGCCAGGTCTTGATCTTGCTGGTCGCCTGTGGCGCCACCTACCTCGTCGGCAAAGCGCTGGGCGTCAGCGTCACCTAGGTTCGGCTCCCGG
>JANOJI010000270.1:0-5264 GCA_031408175.1 Ilumatobacteraceae bacterium | reverse complement strand
TGTTCCCACGAAAGTCACTCGCCGTTCAGGTGACGTTCCCTGGGTCGTAAGAGGGGGTTGCTACACCTGGCACGTCCTCGGACGCCCAAGAGTTCCCTCGATTCCGAATTGGAGATATCTCACATGAAGAACCCGTCCCACGGCCGAACGAAACTGGCCACCGTTGGTGGTCTGTTGCTTGTTGCCGCCGTCTTCGCGGTGGACACCGCAAGCGCCAAAGATGTCCGATTCTCGGACTTCACCCCTCTGCCGTCATCGGTTGGACCCACCGCCGACGAGGCGACGCCCATCACTTTCGGCAATGCTGCCATCGAGCAGTTGTCAGTGGCCGATCGCACGACCCAGTTGGCCGCAGATACGCCCAACAGTGGCAACTGGGACATGATCACCCTCAACGAAACGGGCCGCAACAAGGGTCGATTCCTGTTCACCGTGTACGAGACCGGCCAGGCCGGCGTCATGCGTCACGAGGTCAAGACGGGCAAGACCGACACGATCTGGTACAGCCCGGCGCCCCTTGGTCACGTTGCGTTCGACGCCTCGTTCTGGACGCCGTGGGGCACCTTCATCACGGCTGAGGAGTCGTGGTGCACAGACCCGGCAGGATGCACCAGTAACTACGGCCGCTTGTTCGAGCTGAAGAACCCGACCACGGCCCCGGCCATCACCAACCCGCTGACGGCGGCGAGCAA
Organism: Ilumatobacteraceae bacterium; assembly: GCA_031408175.1. Lineage (GTDB taxonomy): Bacteria > Actinomycetota > Acidimicrobiia > Acidimicrobiales > Ilumatobacteraceae > JAENVT01. The sequence goes on along the minus strand of JANOJI010000270.1, from coordinate 4,572 downwards.
CGACGGCGCCACGATGGTGCACCAGAACGTCATTCCGCGGGTGTCACATGAGGGCATCCAGTTCGACGAAGACGGCAACATGTACTTCATCGATGAGCTCAATGGAGGCGGCCTGTTCAAGTACACACCGGCCGCGAGGTGGAGCAAGATCAAGTCCGGTCGCGCCGACTACTTCGCTGCCGGCCAGACCTTCGTGCTTCGCGTCGGCGACGGCAACACGCCGAACGCCACTGGCGACTACGTGTGGGTGCCGATCACCGATGCGTCGGGTGCAGCGCTACCTGGCGCTCTCACCATCACCGACGGCAACGGCGTGACCTCGGTCGACGCTCGCAACACCACCGACCTGCCGGCCTTCAAGGGCACCGACTACCAGCGCCCGGAGGATCTGCAGGTCCAGAAGATGAAGGGCGTCGAGTACCTCTACGTGGCAACGACGACGACGAACGAGGTCTACCGGCTGAACCTGAAGTCCGACAGCATCTCGGTCTTCGCGAACCGCAGCACCATCGACCTCGCGACGGGCGCTCCAGTTGACGTCGGTTTGACGAGCCCCGACAACCTGGCGATCGACCATGACGGCAACATCTACATCGTCGAGGACCGCAACGGCGGCGTCGACAACGACATCTGGTTCGCCAAGGACAAGAACAAAGATGGCGATCTCACCGATGCCGGCGAAGGACTCGGTCGTTGGGCCTCGAACGGTACGCCGGGCTCGGAGTTCACCGGCCTGTACTTCGATCCGAAGGACGAGGATCGTGCCTGGGTCAACATCCAGCATCCCGCCAGCGGCAACGACCGCATGATCGAGATCACGATTCCCGACCGTTGACGGGTGGCGGCGCGCACTGCCTGGCACATCATCTACCGGGCAGTTCGTCCATCAGTGTCAGCTCACAGAACGACTCTCGTTCTGTGAGCTGGCACAGAGCATCCTCTCCTGCGAATGCCTGGGTCCGCGCCCGACGCCACAGGGCGAACATGCCGGTCTCGAGCCGGGCTCGCAGCTACGCCAGCCGGCCGGCGTCGAGGCGTAGCAGCTGATCGGCGCGATCGAAGGCGACCGTGCGGTGCGACACGACGAGCACTGTGACACCCGCCGCAGCCAGGTTCGCCCACAGCTGCAGCTCGGTCTCGATGTCGAGCGCGCTGGACAGGTCGTCGAGCACGACGAGTTCGGGGGAGTGCACCAGGGCTCGGGCGGTGGCGACACGCTGTCGTTGGCCACCCGACAGCCGAAGCCCGCGGGGACCGATCAGCGTTCGCGCACCCTCTGGCATCTCGTCGATGTCGGCGCGCACGGCTGCCAGCTCGAGCGCCAGCGACAGCTGGTCGTCGTCGACGATGCCCAGGGCGATGTTGTCGGCGACAGAGTCCGAGATCAACTGCGGCACCTGCGGCAGGAACGCAGCGTTCGGCGGGATCAGGAAGGCGGCACGGTCGTCGAGATTCACGCCGTTCCAGGCGACGTCGCCGGTGACGTCGGCCTGATGGGCGAGCCCGAGCATCGCCCGCAGAAGGGTGCTCTTGCCCGAGCCGATCGGGCCGGTGATGACGTTGAACGTGCCGCGACGCACGCTGAAGCTGATGTCGTGCACCCCGGCTCCCGTGGGATACGTGGCGCTGAGGCCGCAGACGTCGAACTCGTCGAGCGCTACTCGTTCGGGCCGGTGTGTCTGCGGCCGGTCGCGTTGTTGCCGCATCCCGATGGGAAGGTAGCGATCGGTGACCGTGTTGGCGACGGCGGTGTCGGCAACCAGCAGGCGCATTCGGTCGAATGCGACAGCCACCTGCTTGCGCCGGGCCAGCATTCGACCGACCATGCGCGGCAGGAAGCTCAGCCAGCCGAGGTAGGCGGAGAAGATCGCCAACTCACCGACACTGAACTTCCCCGACGCCATGGCGCCCGCAGCGGTCAGCAGCACGAGGCCGAGTCCGACATCGGCTGCACCTTGGCTGAAGGCCCACACACTCTCGTCGAGCACGCGGTCGCGGACGGCGGTTCGCCGCCGCTCGTCGACCAGCTTGCGAAGGTGGGCAATGGTCGGCTCGATGGCGTTGTTGACCTTCACCGTGGTGGCAGCTGCCATGACGTCGCCGAGCAGACCGCTGACTGCCGATGCCGCGACACGATCGGCGGCCCGGTAGCGCTTGATCCGACCATCGAGCGTGCGCGTGGCCATCGCCACACCGACCAGTGGAATCAACAGCACCAACGCGGCGCGCCCATCGACGCTGCCCAGCACCAATCCGGCGAGCACCGTGAACACGACGCCCGCCGAAATGTCGACGAAGCCGTCGATGAACATCGTGACATCCTCGACGTCGTCGCGAAAGTGCGTGATCGCCTCGCCGGCTGATCCGACTGGCTGACCGGCCTCTGGCCCGCCACTGGCGACCTGGGCGGTGAGCAGGTTCGCGCGGAGGACCGTCTGCATGTGCACCCAAGCCCTGGTCCACATCAGCGCGCCGACATGGATCGTGCTCATCCGCGCTACTTCGCACAGCACCAGCGCTGCGGCGATCCAATACACCTGGGAGTTGTGCCCGGTCGAGAGGGCATTGAAGCCGCGGCCCAACAGCCATCCGCTTAAGACCGGGAAGGTGAAGAACAGAACGAACAACAGGTATCCAGACCAGAAGCTGCGCGGCTCGTGCTGTGACACGCGCCAGCCGAGACGCCACACGTTCACGGCGTCACCACCTCGTCGTCGTGCGCCAACTCCAACAGATGGCGGTAGCGGCTGTCGATGTCGTCGGCCAGATCGACGCGTTCACCGTGTTCAACGATGCGACCGTGGTCCAGAACGACGATCTCGTCGACGTGGCGCAGAGTCGACAGCCGGTGGGCGATGATCAACGTCGTTCGTCCGTATGTCAGCCGGGCCACTGCGGTTTCGAGCAGCACTTCGGTTGCCGGATCGATGCGAGCCGTCGCTTCGTCGAGTACGACGATGTCGGGATCCCGAAGCCACACCCTGGCGAGCGCGAGGAGCTGAGCCTCGCCGGCCGACAGACCCGCGCCGCCGGCGCCGAGCTGCCGATGAATGCCGCCGTCGGTCAACCCGCCAAGCCCCGCGTGACGCAGCGCCAACTCGACAGCGTCGTCAGAGGGTGTGTCGTCGAACAGGGTGACGTTGTCGCGGATCGATCCGCTGAGCAGTTCGACTTCCTGCGGAATCAGAGCGACTCGGCGGCGGAGTTCACCGAGCGGTATCTGGTCGATCGGCACTCCACCCAGTTGAACGGTGCCGCTGGACGCCTCGACCAGCCGCAACACCAGTCGCGACAGTGTGGTCTTGCCGCTGCCAGTGCGACCGACGATGCCGATCGACCGACCGGCGGCGAAGTGCAGGTTGATCGCCTGCAACACGGGTTGATCGTCGCCGTAGTCGAAACCAACGTCATCGAACTCGATGCTCAGTGGTCCACCTGGTGGAATCGTCGTGCCCTCGTCGCGGATATCTGGCTCGACAGCCAGCAGGTCGATCACCCGCACCATCGCCCCGTTGGCCTTCTGCACGGTTTCCAACTGATCGACCATGTCTTCTAACGGTCGGGCCAGTAACAGGACGTATTGGAACAGGAGGAAGGCGTCGCCGACACTGATGACATTTCGGCTGACCAACATTGCGCTGACGATCAGCGAAACGACCGAGCCGGCGCCGACCGAACCGTCGACCGCCCACCACATCCGCAGGAATGCCTTCTCGCGGCGCACGGCGCTGCCCAGCGCATCGGCGCTGTCTTCGACGAATCTCCACATGGCGTGGCCACCGGCGCCGTTGGAGCGGAGGTCCTCCGCTGCGGTCAGCCGCTCCTCGATGCCTCCGTAGAGCCGGGCGTACGACCCCATCTCGTCGGACGACTCGCCCACAGCGCGATGCCGGCCTTGGATGATCACGGCGACGGCCAGGGTGACGTAGACGACGGCGCCGAGCGCCAGCCGCCAGTCGACGACGATCAACACTCCGACCATGCCGACCATCGTGAACAACGCGCCCGCGGCACGCGGTATGACTCGGCCCATGAAGTCGGAGACCGACGTGACATCGCCGTCGACGCGCTGGATCAGTTCGCCCGGCGTGTGCTGACGGTGGAAGGCATGGCTGAGGCCCAACACGTGGCGAGCCAGCCGGATGCGGATGCCGTTGGTGGTGTGCCACGCCGTGATGGTGGCCATCCACGCAACGGCCATGTTGATCAGTTGTGTGGCGACGGCCACGATCAGGAAGAACACGGCGAGCTGGGTCAGCTGGCCGCTCGTGGTGCCATCCATTGCCTTGTCGACGATGCCGCGCACGATCAGCGGCCCTGTCAGCATCAGTGCTGATCCCGCGGCCACGAGCGCGCCGAGACCGACCCAACGGCCGGCGTCGGGTCGGAGCAGGGCGGCAAGGGCGCGCCAGCGAGAGGTTGCAGGGGACATCGGAGTGATTCTTCCTCGTCAGAGGCCTGGCGCGCCGAGGATTTTCCCTGTCCTGAATTCCGCACGGCTGCCACTTGGCGTTGAGTCCCTTGGGCGATAGCATTGCACTTCGGCCCAGGTCAGCTTCGCGCGTGCGCAGC
>JANOJI010000235.1:0-2605 GCA_031408175.1 Ilumatobacteraceae bacterium | reverse complement strand
GTTGGTGTCACGCTCGTGGCCGAGGGTCGAGGTGCGCGCTGACGCGCCGGGGTGCCGAGCAGAACGATCCGGAACCATGCGTGGGATAGACCGCGAGATCACCCGGCAACTGATCGAATCGACGCAGGCCCGCGAACATCTCGTGTGTGCGAGCGGCACGGCGAGGTCGGACCCGCACAGATCCGTCCGGCCGACCGTGCCGACCATCAGTGAACCACCGGAGAACAACGCCATCGGCATCTTTCGCTCCACGAGCAGATACGCGTGATGGTCGGGTGTGTGACCGGGCGTCGCCAACGCGACCAGATCGACACCTTTCGCCAGGGTGACGTGAACACCATCGCTGACCGGTCGATGCGACGACTCGAGATGGGAAGCGGCCGGAGCGATGAACGTCGCACCCGTCCGAGCAGCGAGCGCAGGGCTGCCGGTCACGTAATCGGCGTGCGAATGAGTGTCCAGCGTCCAGACGAGCCGAAGCCCGAGCGACGCGACCAGCGCCTCCTGGGCGGTCGGAAACCGAGGCGGATCGACAACTGCTGCGGTGCCATCACCGAGGTCGATCACGTACGACGAATGCCCGAGGCCCTCATCGACGAAGTCGTGGACCTGCACGTCCCCCCTTCCGCTTCTCAATCATTCAAAAAACTATTTGAATATACCCCTTGCTACACCAATATTCAAGTAGTAGCTTGAATATCCATGAGTCGGAGAGTTCGAGGTGGGTGACCGGGCAGCGAAGGATGCACTTTTCGATGCATTTGCTGAGGTCGCCAAGGCCATGGCAAGTGGGCGTCGCGCCGAGATCGTCGACGTCCTTGCCCAGGGCGAACGGTCCGTCGAGCAACTGGCCGATGAGATCGGTCAGAGCGTGGCCAACACGTCGCACCATGTGCGGGCGATGGCCAGAGCGGGTGTGCTTCGCACCCGCCGCGAAGGCACCCGGATCGTCTACATGCTGGCGAGTGATCGTGTCGCTGATGTGTGGGCAGCTCTGCGCGACATCGCAACCGAGCATGTGGCCGGTATCCACGAACTCGCCGCCGCCTACGTGGGTGATCGTGCCGGGCTGGAACCCGTGACCCGGCGTGAACTCGAAGCCCGTCTGAGAGCCGGTGACACGGTGGTGCTCGACGTGCGTCCCTCGGCCGAGTTCGAGGCCGGCCACATCCCTGGGGCCAGGTCCGTGCCCGTTGGCGAGCTTCGCCGACTTCGATCGCTGTCGAAAGACATCGAGGTTGTCGCCTACTGTCGCGGCCCGTTCTGCGTGTACGCCGACGAGGCCGTGCGCCAACTTCGCCGCCGCGGGTTCGACGCCCGCCGGCTTGAAGACGGCTTCCCTGAATGGAAACGAGCCGGCCTGCCCATCGCCGCCGGAGCAGGAGGATGACCATGTCCAACGAAACTCTCGTCGATGTCGACACCCTTCGCACCCAGGTACGAGACAAGTACCGCGAGGTCGCCAACGACCCTCACGGCGCGCACCACTTCCATACCGGCCGTCCGCTGGCGACTCGACTCGGTTACGACCACGCGGTTGTCGCCGATCTGCCAGACCAGGCCGTCGAGTCGTTTGCCGGTGTCGGCAACCCGTTCTCCTTGCGGACCCTCGAGCCCGGTTCCCGAGTCGTCGACGTCGGTTCCGGCGCCGGGTTCGACTCGTTCATTGCCGCCACTCAGGTTGGGCCGACCGGACGTGTCGTCGGAATCGACATGACCCCCGAGATGCTCGCCAAGTCACGAGCCACCGCCGAACAGCTCCAGTTCGGCCATGTCGAGTTCCGAGAAGGGCTCGCTGAGGTCATGCCCGTCGAGAATGGTTGGGCCGACGTGGTCATCTCCAACGGCGTCATCAACTTGTGCGCCGACAAGCAAGCCGTGTTCGCCGAGATTTTCCGTGTGCTCCGCCCTGGTGGTGTGCTGCAGTTCGCCGACATCGCCAACGGCCGCCCGGTGCCGGTCGAGGCGATGCGCGATGTCGATCTGTGGACCGGTTGAATTGCCGGTGGGCTGCCCCGTGAGGGCTGGCAACACATGCTCGAAAACTCGGGATTCGCGCAGGTCAGCATCGGACCACCGGTCGACACCTTCGGCGGCGCGCTTGGGGAAGCAAACGCACGGTCGTTCGACGTCCACGGCTACGCCTTCCTCGCCCATCGCGTCTGACCGACATACCTTCGTACCGATCACGACCACTGACAACGAGGAACTGACCGCATGAACGCTCGATTCGGACTCGTCCTCGACTGCGCCGATCCGCAGCGCCTCGCTGACTTCTGGGCGTCGGCACTGGACTACGTGGACGTCGGCTCAATCGGCGCGTACGTTGCGCTCTATCCCCGTGATCGGTCCGGCCCGAAGTTGCTCTTACAGCGCGTCGACGAGCCGAAGGCGTCGAAGAACCGGATGCACATCGATATCGAAACACCCGACATCCACGTCGAGTCTGACCGGCTCATTGCGCTCGGCGCCCGACGGGTCAGCGATGGCCCGTGCAGCGAGCACGGCAGCACCTGGATTCTGATGGCTGATCCGGAAGGAAACGAGTTCTGCGTCTGCGACAACGGCAGCCCATCAGCGCAATAGTCGATCGAGCCAGCTCCGC
>JANOJI010000158.1:0-17607 GCA_031408175.1 Ilumatobacteraceae bacterium | reverse complement strand
CGCCTGGCTGCTCGCCGCGCCAAGTTCGATACTCGCTTCTTGCAGATCGGCCTGCATCCTGGCGGTGGCCATACGTGGATGCTGCGCCGCATTGCCGGCCCGCAGGTCGCTATGGCGGCCGTGGTGTTCGGCGAGGTCATGGATGGCGAAGAGGCGGCGCGCGTTGGTCTGGCGCATCGATGCGTCGAAGATGACCAGTTGTCGACCGCGGCCCAAGCCATGGCAGCCCGCGCTGCCAGCGCGCCTCGGGAGCTGGCCATGCAGGCCAAGAAGACCATTCAGGCCATGGCCGATATCGACAACCACTCGTCGGCGGTCAAGCGCGAACTGGATCCGCAGTTGTGGAGCACTCGTCAGCCATGGTTCGCCGAGCGACTCGCCGCGCTGCAGGCAAAGATCAGCACCAAACCGTGACGCGGGGAGCACGTGGTTCCAAGGTGACCTGGCCGAATGCAAAAGCGCGCACGAATGTTACGGAACGTGTCTTACGAACTCCTGTCAGTGTGCATTATCGTGACCTCACGGGTAGCTCCCACACCGTACGTTCCGACAACCCCACGGAGGTACTTCATGAGCCAGCGCCATCGCAGTTCGGAGGCGGTCCCACCGCCGAAAATGGACTCGCGTGCCCATGCCCACAACGAGAGACATCGCATTCATAGCGAACTCGACGCTGTTGCGGCGCAGGTCAGTGCCGGTTATGAGCCAGACGAGGTGCACGAGCCAGGCCGAGCCTGGGTTCCTGCACACCATCACGACGCCGAAAAGGCCAAGGCCGGGGCTGGCAACGCCAGCAAGCGCCACTGGAAGATGAAGATGTGGAAGCGGCGCACGAGTATGCGCAAAGCGAAGGCGCAAGCCTTCCGCGTCGCCAGCGAGTAGTCGCTCCTATCCCCAGGTCGAGGCGAACTCGTTTTGACGCGTCTGCCATTCTTCAGCGGTGATCGCGTAACGGATGTGGTCTTCCCATGCGCCGTTGATCTCCAGGTAGCGCAGCGCAACACCTTCGTCACGGATGCCCAATGCCTCCATGACCCGTCGACTGTTGGTGTTGCGCGGCACAATGCAGATTTCCAGGCGGTGGAGATGCAGTTCGTCGAACGCGAACCTGCAGATCACTGCCACGCCTTCGGCAATGTATCTGTTGCCGGCGCGACGCTGATCGATCCAGTACCCGATGACACCACACTGAAAGGCGCCGCGGACGACATTGTTGATGTTGATCTCGCCGGCGAAGGCGTTGTCGACGAACAGCCCGAAGCCGTAGGCGGATCCCACTTGACGTTCGCGGTCGCGGGTTGCGCACCGTGAACTGAACGCATCGTGATGCCGCGTCGGGTCGGCGAGGTTGTTGGCACGAAGCGGCTCCCATGGGGTCAGCCACTCCTCGTTTCGCAGGCGCACCTCCATCCATTGGGCAAAGTCGCTCGGCATCAGCGGTCGCAGGAGGACGCGCTTGCCGTACAACCTCATGCCGGGCTCGGGCGAGATTGAAGGGTGCAGGCCACCACGTCGACCGAATGTCATGACTGCACCCCGACGTCGATCTGGTCGAGATGGAGGTGGCGCATGAGGGCCACCACGATGCAGCAGGCGGCCACGATCGTGTCGACAGCCTGTGCCGGAAGCCCTGGGTTCAGGGCCCGGTCAGCGGACGACTCGGTCGCGACGGTCCTGAAGACATCTTCGGCCGCGGCGCGGCGTAGCGCGAATGGCAACGGCGGGTCGCCGCCGAACTCGATCGCGGCGATCACCGTCGCCAGATCACCGACGATGCTGACAGCGTCGGCGTTCACTGCTCCGGGAAGGGCGAGCAACATGTCGTCGAGGTGATCGACGACGGCACCGATGGCGTTGGTCAATTCCTCGGGTCGAGGTGGATCGGAAACGAACTCGGTGCTGGCGAGTGATACGGCACCGAGGGGGATGACATGACGTTGGCCGTCGACATCGACGAGCGTGGCATCGTCGCCGAGGCGAACCGTGACCGCGTTCATGCTCGGCTCTGTTGGGCTGTCAATTGCGCAGCCAGTTGCTGTGCAACCCAAGCGCCGACCGGGTCGTCGCCGCCGGCCAGAAACCATGCATAGTGGGCGTGCAGGCATTTGATACCCGTGCGCGTTCCGCCGACGCCTCCGTGAGGACGAGGGCCGGTGTGTCCTGCTGGTAGTGCAGCGTCGCGCTCGGCGGCGTAACGGGCGTGCGAGTCGGCGATCAGACGGGCATCGATCTCTGTTTCGGCTCGGCGCACGGCGCCATTGGATTCGAGACGGCTGACCGCTCGCACCTCGTGCTTGCCCACGAGCCAGTACCTGGTCGGCATTGGCTCGCCGTCGTCGAGCAGCGGTGCGTTGCGTATGACGATGGGGGCTCCATCGGTACCGCGCACGACGACCTCGAACGAACCGCGTGGGGACCTGCCGATCAGCTCGCGGACGGCAGCGACATCGTCGCTCACGCTGCTAGCGGCGGCTGAGCCGTCGCACGACGATCCACAGCAGTACCAGTCCGCCAAACAGCGGCAGTACGCGCTTGAGGATCGCCGAACCGGCCACGTCGGACAACTCGATCGGGGCAGCAGCTGGGCCGTTGATCTTGCGGACGCCGCCGTCGGGGTTCGCGCTGGCCTCGGCCGTCGGGGCGCCATTGGTCGATGCATGGTCGGCTGCGGCGGGACTGGCCGCTGCGCCGGCCACGGCGTCGCTGGAAGCCGCTACGGGCGCCGCGGCTGCATTGGGCTGCTGGTCGAGCATGGTGTTGAGGTTGGTGGCGAACTGGTTCATGAGCTTCTTGCTGACATCGCCCATGATGCCCCGACCGAACTGGGCGACCTTGCCCGTGATGTGAAGGTCTGTCTCCACGACGCACTTCGTCGTTGCCGCATCGATCGATTCGAGTTGTGCCGTGATCAGGGCACTGGCGTTGCCCTTGCCGGTGGTGTCGCGACCTTCACCTTTCAGCACTGCCCGATGCGCATCGTCGTCGCGTTCGATGAAGTTGGCTTGGCCTTTGAACGCAGTCGAGATCGCCCCGAGCTTGACCTTGACGACGCCGCGGAACACATCGCCCTCGATTTCTTCGAGTGCCGCACCCGGCATGCATGGCGCGATCCGTTCGACGTCGGTCAGCACGTTCCAGGTCTCGGCGATCGGTCGATTGACGGTGAATTCATTCAAGAGCTTGTCCATGATCCGAGATCCTCCAACGTGTCGATGTCAGCCGCTGAGCCTTCGCACGCTACTTCATCGATCCATTCTGGGTGAAGGCGCATCAGGGTGCGAGCCCCTTCGTCGCCTTCGGTTGGCAGGAGCGGCCACATCGAACGGTGAAGCCGCACCGGGTTCGGCCCGCGCTTGCCGTCGTAGGTGGCAACGACGATCGGTGACGTTGATTCGGCGGTAGCAACTGCCCGCCAGGCTGACGCGGGCACGAACGGCTGATCTGCGAGCCCGACGACGACGAACTCGCTGTGGTGCCCCCGCGCCGCGGCGAGCGCAACGTGCAGCGACCCCGCCTGGCCCTGCTGCCATGCCGGATTGTGCACCGTCGTGACGCCCGGTTGGACGATGTGTAAGTCAGTGGCGCCGGTGACAATGACAACGTGGTCGAAACCGGCAGCGGCGACGTGATCGAGCGAGTGCTGGAACACCGGCAGGCCGCCGAGCGTCGCCAACAGCTTGTGGGTCGGGCCGACAAATCGCGATCCTCCGCCGGCGGCGAGCAGCACTGCGGTCGTCGTCATCGAACCAGCATACGGGCAGCGTGTGAGCGCATTTCTGTCCCGAACGGGCTCATCCATGGGCGATCTTGAGGGAATCTTGATGACGAAAGTGTTACAGCTGCCTGGAGTATTGCGATTTGATGACGATAAGTTGACATGTGTTACAGGGTTCATGGCGGCGTTCGTGTGTCGGCGGATCCCTTCTGCAGTCCAAGCGGTGGAGCTGAACGATGGCGCTTTCACCGTGTCTGAGGAGATTTCTCCTCGTCACGACCGAAGCATCTGCCCGAGGCGGGCGGTGCGGACACCATCAACGAGGGGACCCTCACATGACAGTTCGTCAAAGATTCGCAACATATGTTCTCGCCTGCTCGCTGCTGAGCGGAACGGCTGTGGTAGCCGATACCGGCGCCGCCAACGCGGCGCAGCTACCGACATCGTCGGTCGCTGCAACGGTCGATCTGGTGTCGATGACGGCGGCTGGGGCCCTTGCCGCAATGGGTGCCGACACGTTCGCATCGCGCTTTCAAGATGCCGCGTCTGCAGTCGGTACCCGTTTGGAAACCGACGGCAATCGTCTCTACCAGGCGTGGATGAAGGCAGATCGGCCGCACCAGATCGCACTTCTGTCCGCGCTGACCCAAATTGGCCTTCCGTACCAACGCAACGCAAGCAAGCCGGGCATTGCCTTCGACTGCTCCGGTCTCACCGCCTATGCATGGTCACAAGCCGGTGTTGAGATCCCCCATCAGAGTGCTGCCCAAATGCGAAGCGCCGCAAAGCGCACGATCGATACTGCCCAAGCCGGCGATCTCGTCTACTACCCCGGTCACGTGATGATGTGGCTGGGCGTCGACAATCTCATCGTTCATGCGGTGGGGCGCGGTCGTGACGTAGAAGTGGGTACGATCGCCAGTCGGCGGGTCAACCGCGTCAAGTTCGGCAATCCGGTCGGCTGAGGCTCGGCCTCACGGCCGATTCATCTAGCCGTGTATCGGCCCGCTGGCGCTTCGAAGTGACGGCGTCTCCCGGCCAGTGCGTCGGGCAATGATCTCTGCACAGATCGAGATCGCTGTCTCCTCGGGTGTCCGGGCACCGATGTCGAGGCCGATCGGTGACATCAGTCGTTCGAGTTGCTCGGGCTGATCAACGCCCGCCTCGGCGAGTCGTTCCATCCGCTTGTCGTGCGTCTTGCGGCTGCCCATCACACCGATGTAGCCAACCTTGGTGCCGAGCGCGCCCTGCACAGCCGGTACATCGAATTTCGGATCGTGGGTCAGTATGCAGACTGCATCGCGCTGGCTCAACGTTGCCCCACGCGCGACAAACACTGCTGTCGGCCACGAGACGATGACCTCGTCGGCCATGGGGAAGCGGCGACGAGTGGCGAATACCTCGCGGGCGTCGCACACCGTGACGCGGTAGCCAAGGACTTTGGCCACCTTGGCGAGCGCCGCGGTGAAATCGACGGCTCCGAAGATCCACATCTGCGGCGGCGGAGCCCAGCTCTCGACGAAGATCCTGACAGTCGGCGTGTTGACCAGATCCTCTGGCGTCGTTTGGCCCTCTGGGCCGTAGTTGCGGATGCCGCTGCGACCGGCTTCCAACTCGGCGACCGCATCGCGCCCGACGATGCGCGTGAGTTCGGGATGCCCGAGATCACCGACAGGTTCAGCGGTGGTGGTGACGATCAGCTTGGCGCCGACACTTGGACCGTCGACGACTGTCGCCAGAGCCACCGGCTCGTTGGACTTGATCCGCTGGCGCAGGAGTTCGTAGATCGTCGTCATCGATTCACCAGTCGAGCGGCTCGACGAACAACCTGATGGTTCCGCCACATGTCAAGCCGACCGCAAAGGCCTCGTCGTCGCTGTAGCCGAAGGTGATGATCCGCGGCACGGCCTCGCCTTTGAGGATCGCCAGTGCCTCACTGACCACGGCACCTTCGACGCATCCACCGCTGACGGACCCGGCCACCTCGCCGTCACTGTTGACAGCCATCGCAGCGCCGGGCTCTCGTGGGCCGGAGCCTTCGATGTCGACAACCCGGGCGATCGCCACGCCCTTGCCGGCGCTGCGCCAGCGGTCGATGTCGTCCAACAGTTCGCGCATCACGACCTCCTTGTCGAGGCTCCGGCGATCACGCTGGCCAGTTCTTCCATCGCTGCGAGTGAATGACCTTCCACGAAATGATCAACATACGGCAATGCGGCGGCCATCCCACGGGCGAGCGGTGCGTAGCCGGGTGTGACCTTCAACGGATTGACCCAGATCAGGTCGTAGGTCACGCGTTGGAGGCGGCACATCTGCTCACCGAGCACAGCAGGATCGCCGCGATCCCACCCATCACTGAGGATGACCACGATCGCGCCGCGCGCCATCCCGCGGACACCCCACTCGTCGTTGAACCGGCGCAGGCACTCGCCCAGTCGCGTTCCGCCGCTCCAATCGCGCACGCGCTCGCTGGCTTGTCGCAACGCCTGGTCGGGATCGCGACTGTTCAACTCCTTGGTCACGCGTGTCAGCCGGGTGCCCAACGAGAACGCCTCGACGCGTTGACGACCGGCAACCGCCGCGTGCACGAACCGCAACATCGCTCGGGCATACGGCTCCATCGAGCCGCTGACGTCGAGCAAGAGCACCAATCTGCGCAGCCGATCGCCGGGCTCGCGCCAATAGCGGCGGATCGGCTCGCCACCCGCTCCGATTGCGCTGCGCAGCGTTGCCCGTAGGTCGGGGCGCGAGCCGCGTGATGCCGAGCGATACCGGTACGAGCGGCGCGGCGGGCCGGCGAATCGCAGGCGGCTCATCAGCTGCTGAGCCAACTCCAGTTCGGCATCGTCGTAGGCTCCGAAGTCCTTGTCGCGCAGTACCTCGACCGAGGAGAATCGCAACGTCAGTGTTGGGTCGTCGTTGGGTTCGCCGGCCTCGTCCGGCGCATCGCTGTCGTCTTCCTCGTCGTCGGTGGCCAACGTGATGCGGATGAGCTCTTGCTCGTCGTCAACGCCGCTCGATTCGGCATGCTCCCAGAAGACTGCAAACGCCCGATCGAACACAGCGAGATCTTCCGGTTGGTGTACGAGCGTCGCGCGCGCCGCCCAGTAGACGCCGCCGCGTTCAGCGATGCCCACCCGGCCGAGCGCCTCGACGAACATCAGCACATTGCCGATCGGCACGCGCAGCGATGCTCCGCGCAAGACTCGGGCGAAGCTGACCGCCATTCGCTCCGCCGGCGTGGCATCGCGCTCGCCTGCCCTCACTCGGCCCGACTTGGTGTCAACAGGGCTCAAGGTTGTTGCATGCCCCGCTCGAAAGCCTGCTTGACCATATTGGCGATGCCGTGCTGACGGGCTCGCCCTTGGTCCTCGCGGTACTTGAGCACCGTGCCCAGTGTGGTCTCGACCGTGGCCTCATCGAGTTCGGTCACGCCGAGCGCCCCGAGGGCCAGGGCCCAGTCGATGGTCTCGGCAACGCCGGGGGGTTTGTACATGTTGAGCCCCCGCATCGCCTCGACGGCGGCAGCAACCTGGCGTGCCAGTGGCTCGATCACGTTCGGAACGCGCATGCGCACGATCTTCACCTCGCGTTCGAAATCAGGATGCTCGACCCAGTGATACAAGCAGCGGCGCTTCAGAGCGTCGTGCACATCTCGTGTTCGGTTGGATGTGAGCACCACGATCGGCGGGCGGGTGGTGGTGAACTTCCCGAGCTCAGGGATCGTGATCTGGTAGTCCGACAGCATCTCCAGCAGATAGGCCTCGAACTCGTCGTCGGCGCGGTCGATTTCGTCGATCAACAGCACTGGCGGTACATCGCCGCGGTGATCGATCGCCTGCAACAACGCCCGCTTCAGCAGGAACCGTTCGTTGTAGAGCTGCTCCTCCAGTGCACCGGTGCCCACCCCGCGGGCTTCTCCGCTGGCCTCGGCAGCACGTAGGTGCAGCAACTGACGCGAGTAATCCCAGTCGTAGACGGCCTGCGAGGCATCGATGCCCTCGTAACACTGCAGACGGATCAGTGCACCGCCGGTCCATCTGCTGATCACCTTGGCAACCTCGGTCTTGCCGACTCCTGCCTCGCCTTCGAGCAACAACGGGCGTTTGAGGGCGAGCGCCAAGAACACCGACGTGGCCAGCCCGTCGTCGGGCAGGTATCCGTGCAAGCTGAGCGCTTGCGATACTTCGGCGGGAGACGCGGGATTCACGGTGGGGATGACAGCCATTGTTCGACAGGCTAGAGCCGATGCAATGCTGAGTACGTGGTACACCGTTTCACCGTGCACGCGCCGAATGTCGGCCAGGTCTCCTTGTTCACCCAAGGTTGTCACACGCTGACCGTCTCGGAGACCGTGATGGCGCGACAGCCCGGGGAGGCGATATGGCTGGCTGAGGCTCCGGCGGATGATGGCGACATGTACTGGCTCGTCGCCGATGGTGTCGGTCCGCTGCTCGACCCGGACGCGATGGATGTGGTGTTGACGCCTGATGGTCCACGCAGCGTGGTGCGAACGAGCTGGCCGAAGCAGGCGCCGCTCGGCAACCTGCACCATGATCCGATCGTCTACGAGTTGCATGTGCGCGGCTTCGGAACGACGTTCGCCGGTTGCATCGAGCGTTTGGCGTACCTCGCCGATCTTGGCATCAATGTGATCGAGATCATGCCGGTGCATCCCTTCGACTCGAGTGACAACTACTGGGGGTACATGCCACTGGTGTGGGGTGCGGTGCATCGGCCGTATGCGGCGGGTGACGACGCACCGGCGGAACTGGCAGCACTGGTCGAGGCGGCACACTCGCACGGAATCGAGGTGTGGCTCGACGTGGTCTTCAACCACACCGGCGAGGGCGATCCGACCAAGCCGACGTTGTCGTTGCGCGGCCTCGACGAGGCGAACGCCTACCTGCACCGAGCCGACGGCACCTACAACGACGAAAGCGGCTGCGGCAATGTGTCGAACCCTGCTGACCTGAACATCCAGCAGCTGGTTCTCACCGCGCTCGACCGGTTCGCCGATCTCGGGATCGACGGTTTTCGCTTCGATCTGGCGTCGCTACTCACCCGCGACGGAGGTGGCTTGGTGGATCGAATCACAGCCTGGGGGACACAGCGCGGTGTGCGGCTGATCGCCGAGGCGTGGGACCTCGCCGCGTACCAAGTGGGCGAATGGTCGGCGCCGTGGTTGCAGTGGAACGATCGATTCCGTGATGATATCCGCGGTTTCGTCCGTGGTGAGCCGGGCAAGGTCGAGGCCGCGATCCAACGAGTGCACGGAAGCCCTGATCTGTTCCACGCTGCGCCAGGCAGCAGTGTGAACTTTCTCACGGCTCATGACGGGTTGACGATGCACGACCTGACGGTGCTGACCAGCAATCATCATCACTCGTGGGACTGTGGATCCGAGCTGCGGCTGCAGCAGCTGAAGAACTACTTCACGATGCTGCTGTTGTCGGCCGGCACGCCGATGTTCGTGATGGGCGACGAGTTCGGGCGGACCCAGGATGGCCTCGACAACCCGTATGACATCGACAGCGAAGTGACGTGGGTCGATTGGACTCGTCTCGACCAGTGGGCGGAACTCCATTCGTACGTGCAGGCGATTCTGCGGCTACGGCGCGAGCATCCCCCGAAGGACGTTCACTTCTATGGTGCAGAATCGACGCCCGATACCTCGTTGCACTCGCGATCGCTGGCCTGGTCGGCCGGTGGGCTGTACGTGATGGCCAACTTCTGGTGGGAGCCGGTGCAGTTCGAGTTCCAGGAGACGGGCCCTTGGGCCGAGGCCTTGTCGACTGCGGTGTCGCACGCGACGTTGGTCGCCCCGCGCTCGATGGTGGTGTGGCGCCGGCAGTGACTATTCGGGGAGGCGCGTCTCCAGGAGTGCATCACCGGCAGGGCGCGAGCCACAGTGACATCGTTCGCCGGCCTTTTTGCAGAGGTCATCGCGTTGACGGTGCACGCGTCGATGGCGATCGGCTCTCAGTGGCTGTCAGTCGTCGCCATGCTCGTCGCCCGTTCAACGGGTGACTTGGTTCCCGGCACTAGCTCGGGGATTGACGAATGATCGCGACCGGACATGCCGCGTGGTGCACGACCGTGCGGCTGACCGAACCGAGCAACGCCGACCGCAGAGCACCTCGGCCGCGGGAGCCGATCACAATCAGGTCGGCATCCTTGCCTTCGTCGAGCAGTGCCTCGGCCGGAGACAGCTCGAGCAGCTTGGCGTGCACATGGATCGATCCCCTGCTCAAACGCGGACCAAGCGATTCGAGGCTTGCCTTCAGCTCCTCCATGGCGTCGAGTTGCATCTGCGTGCGGGGCTCGCTGACCGACGTGCGTTGACCGGGATAGGGATAGATCCACCCGTGTACCGCGGTCAGCTCAGCGTCCGACAACAGGGCTTGGCCATACGCCCATTCCAGAGCCTCTAGCGACCCTGGCGAACCGTCGACTCCGACGACGATCTTGCGCATCGCGGGTCCGATCTCGGCGACGGGCTTTGCGGGCACGACAATGACCGGCACGTGTGAACGATGCGCGACGCTCATCGCAACCGAGCCCAGCATTCCATCCATGAAGCCGGTGTGACCCGTCGCTCCAACAACGATCTCGTCGCCGACACGAGCGGATTCGGCGATCGCGACTGCGGCCGGCGACATTGTCGTCAACCCATCGACCACGATGTCCGGGTCGATCCCGATCACCAGTTCCATCGCTCGGGCAATAACTGCATCCGCCCCCGCCTTGTGCATGTCGAGGTCTTCATGGCTCGGATACACGGCGCCCTCCGGGCTGCCGTAGACCGGAACGCTGTAGCACGAGACGGCGAGAACAACGGCGTTGCGGCGGCGCGCCTCGTACGCCGCCCACCGCAGCGCCGCGATGGACGGATCGGATCCGTCCACACCGACAACTATTCTCGATGTGATGGTGCTCGGCGCAATGCTGTCGTTCGTCATCACCCAATTCTGTTCTGCACCCATGTGAGCTCGACAGTTACCGAGGTCCTCAGCCGTCGGGACCTTGGTCCGCGAGATCGAGCTCCCACTCCACCGAGAAGCCGTCATCGGCTCGCGCCACGAATCGGCGTCCGCTGACCGAGGCGACCTCGAGCATCAGCCACACATGCCGGCCGTCGGCAATCCACGGATCGGGTACGGGGAGCCGGTCCGTCTCGTGGATGTGGCGCACCGCACCCCGCATCAGCACACTCCAGGCCACACGCGATTCGACATCGATCTTGTCGACCTCGAACGAGGCGGGCCCGGCATACCTGGCCATCAGCGAGGCCGGACCGGTGCGAACGACGATGTGCGCCGCGCCGTCGACGCGGTGCAGCTTGTAGCTCACCGGGTACGCGATCGGAGTGTCACCATCGACAAAGCACAGGCGACCCACCGAACGCGACTCGACCAGTTCGTAGCATTCCCACGTTGGCAGGTCGGCGCGCAGCGGATCGCTCATGCCTATTGCTCGACGATCAGTGCGGTCACCATCCCGAACATACCCGTTGGACCTTCGGCGTGGTTGAGAATGTGGCAGTGCCAGGCCCAGACGCCAGTGTCCTCTGCCTTGTAGAGCACCGTGTAGCGCTCGCCGGGGGACACGCTGATGGTGTCGCCGGGCATTGGCTGGTCGAGCGGCACCCCATCCTTGGCGATGATCCAGCCGACAGGCTGGTGCATATGCATTGGGTGGGCCATGAGTCCCTCGTTGAGGTAGTTGACTTGCAGCACCTGGCCGACACGGATCGTGGTCGGTTCCGTGGCGGGGAAGCTCTTGCCGTTCAGGGTGAGCCCAAGGGTCCCGGCATCGTTCAACACCATGTTGACCGACTTGTCGACCTTGGTGTAACCCTTGTCCTTCAGCACCTGCGGGATGGGCATCTCGTCGATCGTGAATGCGCCGAACAGACCGTTGGGCACCTGAAGTTGGGCGTTGTGATGGGAGTGATAGATGCCGACGGCAGGGCCCTTGGCGACGAACTCGTAGGTGAAGCTCCCTCCTGGTGGAATCGGCGGTTGGGTGTACGGGTCGACGCCGTCCATGACGTTGGGGACACGGATTCCGTGAAGGTGCAAGGACGTCGATTCGAGCAGGCTGTTCTTCAGCACGATCCGCACCTTGTCGCCATCGTTGACGTGCATCTCCGGTGCCGGAACCACTCCGTTGTAGGTCCACGCCTCGACCAGATTGCCGGGCGACACCTCCCATTGAACGATCTTGGCCTCGATGTCGAATTGCTTGGTGCCGTCAGCCAGAACCGTGGGCGCCAACAGGTCGCCACCGTGGCCCTCGGTCTTGGCCGGGTATGCCGCGGCGACCTCGGCCATCATCGCGTCCATCTGTTGCCATGTCATCGTGGCTTCGGCTTGCGGGGCCGCAGCCGTTGGCGATCCACCGATCATCAAGTCGGCGGTCATCCCGTTTGCTGCGTGTCCGGCGATCTCGCACAGCACCTTGTACGTGCCCTCTCCGACGTTGCCGACCTCGAGCTCTGCCGTCGCACCTGGGTTGATGTCTGCCGACTTCAAGCCGAGCTCTGGAACCGACAGGTTGTGGATGGCGGCACCGGTGTTGGTGAGGCGCATCGTGCCCCCCTCGAGCGGCAGGCTGATCATGATCGGGCTGATCTTGAACTCGCTGAGGATCACGTCGGCACCGGTCGGGGCGGCGGCCGATTTCGCCCCCGACGCCGGTTCGCTCCGCAAACCGAACATCGCCAACGCCAGCGCCGTCACGGCGACGATGAACGCGAACCAACCAAGAACTGACCTGTCTTGCTGTGCCATGGGCGTCATCGTGACTGCGAGCCGTCCATGCAAGTAGGGCTTGTGGGCATGGGCCCTTGGGACCAAGGTCCCTTTCGAAACGGGCAACCTTAGGTCTCGCGTTGTCCAATCGCGTCGAGTACCTCGCGCATTGCCGCCAACGAATGGCCGCTGACGAACGCATCGACATGGGGGAGTGCAGCAGCCATGGCACCCACTAACGGTTGATAACTCTCGCTCTGCTTGCGCGGGTTGACCCACACCACTCGGTGAGACAGACGTGACAAGCGTGCCATTTGTTCGCCGACGACCGCCGGATCGCCGGCATCCCAGCCGTCAGACACGATCAACATCACGGCACCGCGGGCCAGGCCCCGTCGTCCCCATCCGTCGTTGAACGCCTTCAGGGCGTCGCCGAGGCGGGTACCACCGGCCCAATCCGGAGCGCTTGCCGCGGCGCGCTGCAACGCCACGTCCGGATTGCGGATACGCAAATGACGTGTTAGTCGCGTGAGGCGCGTGGCGAAGACGAAGGTCTCGGCGTTGGCGCCACCGGCCGCACAATGCAGCAACTGCAAGTAGGCGCGAGCGTAGGGCTCCATCGATCCGGAGATGTCGGCGAGCATCACGAGGCGTCGCGGTCGCACGGTCTCGCGCCGGCGAATCCGCTCGACAGGGTCACCCGCTGTTCGTCGGCTGCGCCGGATGGTCGCGCGCATGTCGAGGCGGCGTCCCCTCGACGATCGCTGCGTCCGTCGCCTGATGCGCTTCGGAGGGGCGAGACGCATCTGCGTCATCAACACCCGCAGGCTCGTCAACTCCATTGGGGTCAGCGCGGCGTAGTCGGCTTGGTGGAGGTACTCGTCGCTACTTGCTGTCATCGCCAGCGTTTCGCCTTCGATCTTTTCGTCGCCGTGTCCATGATCCTCGCCCGATCGCCCGCGACCTGCGGCACTGCGCCGGTCGTCGCTGCTGTGGGCCGATCGTTGCTGGGGCTTGCTGCCGGCCTGTGGCGAGCCCGGGTCGCCGCGTGTGTCCGCCGGATCGGCAAGCTCGCCGAACACATGACCGAACACACGGTTGAACTGATCCAGTTGGTCGTGCCCGCTGACCAGCGTGATTCGCGCCGCCCAATAGATGTCGTCGTAGGTCGCCGGTGCGGTGAGGTCGATCGCCGCAGCGAATCGGCCCGATCGCTCCGGCGTCACCGGGATCCCAGCCGAATGAAGGCGGTCCCCAAAGGTCGCCGCGACCGTCGCCAAGTCGACCATTCGCTGAGTCGCCTACTGCTGCTGCTGTTGTCGTGGTGTGTCGTCCGAGCCGGTCGCCACCCACCGGAACCCGCGGTGGCTCACGAGATCGAGATCCTCCCGATACTTCATGACCGACCCCATGGTGCGCTCGACAGCCGGGCCATCGAGCACGCCGATGCCGAGTAGTTCGAGGGCCGCAACCCAGTTGATCGCCTCGGCAATGCCTGGCGGTTTTTGGACGTCGAGTGTTCGCAACCTGGCGACCGCTGCGGCGACATTGGCGGCCAAGTCAGCGCTGGCCGCCGGCACGCGACGCCTGACGATGGTGGTGGCGCGGTTGACGTCGGGGTAGTCGATCCAGTGGTACAGGCAGCGGCGCTTGAGCGCATCGTGCAGATCCCGGGTGCGATTCGAGGTGAGGATGACGATGGGCGGGAACGCAGCGGTGATCGTGCCGAGCTCGGGAATGGTGACGGAAGATTCGGCCAGCAATTCGAACAGGAACGCCTCGAACTCGTCATCGGATCGATCGACTTCATCGATCAGCAGAACGACGGGGCGTGGTCCCTGGTGTTCGATCGCCTTGAGCAGTGGTCGAGCGACGAGGTACTCGGCCGTGAACAGGTCATCGGAGTCCAGGGGTTTGCCCGAGGCCTCGGCGGCCCGGATTCCCAACAACTGGCGCGAATAGTTCCACTCGTACAACGCCTCAGCGGCGTCGATGCCTTCGTAGCACTGCAATCGCACCAGGGGCGTCCCGATCGCGGCTGCCAGGGCTTTGGCGGCCTCGGTCTTGCCAACCCCGGCCTCGCCCTCGAGCAGCAACGGCTGCGGGAGCCGTGCCGCGCAGAACAGCGCCGTCGCCAAACCTTGATCGGCCAAGTAGTCGACCTCGTCGAGTCTGCGGCACAACTCGTCGACCGTCTCGAGGTCGATGCTCACGAGAGATAGGAGTGGGGATCGGCGGCAAACGCTCGCAGGCAACCGCTGCCACAGAACCAGTAACGCTGCCCCTCGTGGTCGAGATGCAGCGAGGCATCGACCATCACGGCGCTCATACCGCAGACCGGATCGGTCGCCGATTCGGCCGAGATCGGCGTGCCCTCGCTGACTGGACGACCGGATTGACGAGGCCTGGTCGAGATGATTTCGGCCAGGATCGACAACGCAACTTCCTCCGGAGTCCTGGCACCGATGTCGAGGCCGGCAGGAGTATGCACGCGGGCCTTCATCGAAGCGCACAGGCCGATGGCCCCGAGCACGGCCTCGCCCCGTTTGCGGCTCGCGACCAGGCCGACGTAGGGGATGTCCGCCTGCAATGCATCGACGAGTACGTGCTCCTCATCGCGGCCGTGCGAGGCGACCACCACTGCCGCGGTGTCGCCGGGGAGCGTTCCCTCGTAGGCGGTGCCGGCATGGCCGAGCGGACCGACCAGTTCCAGCAGGGCGCGGGCGATTGGCGTATCGCCGACGACGACGACGAGCGGGGCCGGAATCACTGGCTCGAGGAAGATCTCCAACGTTCCACCAGACAGACAGGGGTTGTGCACCGTCAGCGAGCCTGGTCGTGGTGCTTCCGGCTCCGGAGTGATTCGCAGGAGCAGCGTCTCGCCGCTGTCGAGCAAGGCAAGTGCCTGCGCCCGAACCGTCGACTCGGCGCACGCACCGCCGACGAAACCTTCGATGGTTCCGTCGGCCAGCACGATTGCCTCGGCACCGGGTTTGGCGCTGGTCGGCTTCTCCGCGACCACCACCCGCGCATGCACATACGCCGCGCGAGCGTGGCGCAACTCCAACCCACGAGCGAGAAGGTCGTGCGTCATCGGGAAAACGCTAACTGCCAGACCATCTACTACGTGATCGCCATGTCGGTGCGGAAGGGGTTGCCCTGGATGGCTCTCCAGACCTGTGCCGGGGTCAATGGCATGTCGGCGTGACGGACCTGGATGGCGTCGAGCACTGCGTTGACGACCGCTGGCGGCGAACCAACCGTTGCCGACTCACCGACGCCCTTGACGCCCAACGGGTGGTGCGGTGATGGCGTGATCGTTTCACCGAGCTCCCATGATGGGCATTCCATCGATGTCGGCAGCAGATAGTCCATGAACGATCCGCCGAGGTTGTTGCCGTCCTCGTCGAAGGCGATCACCTGCATCAGTGCCATGCCGACGCCGTCGGCCAGACCACCGTGCACCTGCCCTTCGACGATCATCGGGTTGATCCGCGGTCCGCAGTCGTCGACGGCGATGAAGCGGCGCACTTTGACCTCGCCCGTGCCCGGGTCGACATCGGTGACGCAGATGTAGGCACCGAAGGGATAGGTGAGGTTGGGAGGGTTGTAGACGCACTGCCCGTCGAGGTGACCCTCGACACCATCGGGCAGTTCCAGTGAGCTGTGCGACAGCATGGCGATTTCCTGGATCGTCTTGCCCTTCTCCGGGTCACCCTTCACCTGCCAACGCCCGAGCTCCCACTCGAGGTCGTCGGGCGAGCATTCGAGCGCTGCGGCGGCAACGATACGGGCCTTGTCGCGCACTCGCCGTGCCACGATCGCCGCTGCACCGCCGCTGACAGGCGTCGAGCGTGAACCATACGTGCCGAGGCCGAACGGAGTGTTGTCGGTGTCACCCTGGATGACTTCGACGTCTTCCGGCGGGATGCCCAACTCCTGGGCGACGATCTGTGCGAAGGTCGTCTGGTGCCCCTGGCCTTGCGTGATGCAGCTCAGCCGGAGTTGTGCCTTGCCGGTCGGGTGCACACGCAGCTCTGCGCCGTCGGCCATGCCGAGGCCGAGGATGTCCATGTGCTTGCGCGGTCCTGCACCGACGCCTTCGGTGAAAAAGGAGATGCCGATACCCATCAAGGGTTCGCTGGTATCTCCGTTGGCGCGTCGCTGGCGGCGCGCCGCCTGCTCGGCGCGTAGTTCGTCGTAGCCGGCGATTCGCATTGCCTCGCGCAATGCCGGTGCGTAGTTGCCGCTGTCGTACTCCCACCCGGTCGGCGTGGTGTACGGGAACTGCTCTTCACGCAACAGGTTCTGCAACCGCAGCTGCGCTGGATCGATCTTCATCTCCATGGCCAGGCAGTCGACGAGTCGCTCGACGAGATACACGGCCTCAGTGATGCGGAACGAACAGGCGTAGGCGACACCACCGGGTGCCTTGTTGGTGTACACCCCGGTCACCTTGCAATGCGCTGCCTCGTAGTCGTAGCTGCCGGTGAAGATGTGGAAGAACCCGGCGGGAAACTTGGTCGGCTGCGCTGTGCCGTTGAAGCAACCGTGATCAGCTAGCACGTTGACGCGCACGCCGAGGATCTTGCCCTCCTTGGTCGCAGCGATCTCGCCGTGCATGTGGTAATCGCGGGCGAACGCCGTGCTCATCAAGTGCTCGCTACGGTCCTCCATCCACTTCACGGGCTTGCCGGTGACGATGGACCCGACGATCGACAGCACGTACCCGGAATAGATTCCAACCTTGTTACCGAAGCCACCACCAATGTCCTGTGTGATGATGCGGATCTTGTGCTCGGGAAGGCCTGCCACCAACGCATAGACAGTGCGGTGGGCATGCGGAGCCTGTGATGTGCACCAGACCGTCAACTGTCCGGTGACCTTGTCCATGTACGCCACAGAACCGCAGGTCTCCATCGGCGACGGATGCGTGCGCGGGTACAGCATGTCTTGCTTCACGATCACGTCGGCCGTGGCAAACGCGGCGTCGCACTTGGCTTCGTCGCCAGCTTCCCAGTCGAAGATGTGGTTGTCGGTCTTGCCTTCTTTGTCGGTGCGGATGACCGGCGCGCCGGGGTCGAGCGCCTTCTTGGCGTCGATGACGGCCGGCAAGATCTCGTATTCGACCTCGAT
>JANOJI010000121.1:0-4518 GCA_031408175.1 Ilumatobacteraceae bacterium | reverse complement strand
GCGCGCAGTCGGCGCAGCAAGCTGCGCTTCTTGTCTTGATGGTGGTGCATTCGCGTCAGGATCGAGTCGAGGGCGCCGATGGCCTCGGAGATGTACGGGCCCTTGTTCAGCATGACGCACTCGGCTCGTTGAGACATCGCTGCGTCGGTGACCTCGGCCCGTGACGCCTGGCCGACGCGGGCGAGTGTATCGAGCACCTGCGTCGCCCAGATCACGGGTACGTGGGCGGCCTCGCACGCCCACATGATCTCTTCTTGGACCTCGGCGAGACGGTCGAAGCCGACCTCGACCGCAAGGTCGCCTCGAGCGATCATCACACCCACGCATGGGCTGCGCATCGCCGTCAACAACAGCTCCGGGAGGTTCTCGAAGGCAGCCTTGTTCTCGATCTTCAGCACGATGCCGATGTCTTCGGCCTCGAGTCGGTGCAGTTCTCGCTGCAGATGTTCAACGTCCTCGGGTCGACGAACGAACGAAAGATTGACGACGTCGGTGTGGCGAGCGACGAACTCGAGGTCTTCGAGGTCCTGCGCCGTGAGGGCATCGAGTTGCAGATCAGTGTCGGGCAGGTTGATGCCTTTGCCCGCTTTCAGATTGGCCCCGCCCGGTCGAATGTCGGAGACGATCAGTTCGAGATGGTCGTCATCGACGTCGTTGATGGCACCACCGATCTTGCCATCGTCGAGCCAGATCCGTTCTCCTGGCCGCGCACTTCGAAAGACCTCGGGAAGTGTGCAACCGATGGAGTGTGCAGTAGCGCCGGGCTGTGGGGCAACAGGGTCGAGCGAGCGGGTCAGAGTTATACGGTCACCGAGTTGTACACGATGCATCTGCTCGGTTTCGTCGAGTTCACCGACGGTGGCAAGGTCGTGGCCGTCGGTTGTCTTGCAGGCGATCTCCAGCCCGGTGATCACGTACGTCGTTTGCGTACTCGAGGCCACACAACACTCCTCGTCGGCATCGATGACCTCCCAATGACGCCGAGCGCCACGGCAATCGAGTAGCTCGATCCGATCACCGCGTTGGCGCCGGTGCAGCCACGCAGGGTTGTCGATCGGCAAATCGGCGATCCCTGCATGAAGATGGTGGGAAGCCGGGCGAGGTTCGCCGTACGCGACCAATCGAATGAGCGCCGGCGCGATCACGTGTCCACTCTGGCTGCGCTGTGGTCGGATCCGCACGACCCGTGGTCCCGCAAGGAGCGGCCCGGTGCGAAGTTTCGGACCGCCGAGGTCCATCGTCACCCGACACCGCTGTTCGTTGGCCCCCATGGCCGCCCGCAGGCGACCGATCATCTGTGACCAGGCTTGGGGATCATCGTGCGCGCAATTGATCCTGGCCAGATCCATGCCGCTGGCGATCCATTGCTTGATGAGCTCGCTGTCGTCTTTTGCCTCACTTGGCATCGTCACCATGATCCGCGTCGACCGTCCCGTCGGGGTCGGGCCGAGCAGCAAGTTCGCGTTGGAGGTCAGCAGATCATTGCCTTCGGTCAGAGCAATGTCTGCCAATGGCTTGGGCGGCGCCTGGTTAGTCAGCACGGCGAGCACCGACAGCACGGCTTCTATCGTTGCCAGGACATACGGCTCCGAACGGCCGAGTGACGACAGCCCCATGAGGCCGAGGCGCGTTTGCAGATCTCGAATGTCGTGGTTGCGCAGCTCGACATAGTGCACGAGGTTCGCCGCCGATCGCCGATGCCTCGGATGTGCAGCAGCGATTTCCTCGGCCCGGGAGACCTCAGCCGCCAACAACGACTCGCGAATCTCGTGCAACTCAGCCTCCAGGGCGCTGAGATCGCATGAACCGGTGACGGTGAGCACGCTCTTGAGCGTACGGACTGCGAATGAACACGGTCTGAACTACAATCAAACCTTTGTGGAGCTGCCGCGACGTTGTTCAGCCAGCGTTCACCTTTGATGAGTTGTTTTCACGTTCGCACCGGCGAAAATGACTGATGATCGAGCGTGAGTTCAAACTTGCGGCAGACGCTGGCCTTGTGCTGCCTGACCTCACCGACACCGTGCGAGGCATGACGGTCGGACCGACGACGATCCTGCAACTTGATGCCACGTACTACGACACCCCGAGCTTGTCGTTGGCGCGCTGGGGAGTGACCCTTCGATCCCGCACCGGCGAGCCCGGCCCTGTGTGGACACTGAAACTTCCCGTCAGCATTGACGGCCTGGAGTTGTCGCGTCACGAGTTCACGTTCGATGAGCCGATCGGTCCGGTCCCGAAGGCAGTTCGCGAAGCAGCGCGTGCCTACACACGATCGGAGGATCTCGGTCCGGTGGTTCGACTGCACACCGAACGCCTCACGTTCGGACTCGCGATCGACGGACGCACACGTGCAACGGTGTGCGACGACACGGTCGTCGCCGACGGTGCTGCCGAACCGATCAGCGTGTTCAGGGAGATCGAGATCGAATTGGACGAGCAGGCGGACTCCGACGATGTCCACGTCATCATCTCGCGGCTACGCAAGGCCGGCTGCAAGATCGACGACGCTCCCGTCGCCAAGGCGCTCCGGGCGCTCGGCCAGCGTGCCTTCGATCCTCCCGACGTGGTCATGCCGACGATCGGCAAGCGTGCCACTGCGGGCATGCTCGTGCGAAGTTCCCTCGCCAAGTCGGTGACGCAGCTCATCGGTCACCATGCCGGGGTTTTCGCCGCCGACGATCCCGAGGCCCTCCACCAGTTTCGCGTCGCCGCGCGGCGTCTACGGTCCGACCTTCGAACGTTCATGCCGCTGCTCGACCACAACTGGACCAACTGGATTCGCGATGAACTCGGCTGGTTGGGTGGCGAGGTGGGTGTAGGCCGCGATGCCGATGTGCTAGCCGGTCGACTGCGGTCTCAACTTGCCCGGCTGCCCGAGCGCGATGCCAAGTCAGTGAGCGGCCTTCTGCAACGTCTCTCCGAGACGACCTCGGATGCGTTCGATCACGTGGTCGCCACATTGACCAGCGACCGCTACATCTCGTTGCTCGACGCGCTGGTCGATACCGCTCGCCACCCCCGGTTCGCCGGAGATCCATCAGGATTGGCCGATACCCCGGCCCGGCCGATCTTCATCGACTTGGTGTACAAGCCATGGCGCCGCCTCCACCGCGCCGTCGATGCCCTCACGCCCGATGCTCCCGACGCTTCACTTCATGCGATCCGAATCCTGTCGAAGCGGGCCCGTTATGCCGCTGAAGCAGTGGCACCGATCTACGGAAAAGATGCGCGTCGGTTTGCTGGCGCGCTGGCGGATGTTCAAACAGTGTTGGGTAACTTCCAGGACACCACTGTCGCCGAGGCATGGCTTCGTGCAGCGGCCAAAGCCTTGCCGTCGACACGACTTGTCGCCGGCGAACTGATCGGATTCGAGCGCGAGGACCGGGCGCGCTTGCGGGTCGAGTTCTCGGCGGTTTGGAAGAAGGCGTCGCGACCAAAGCTGCGCAAGTGGCTCGAGTGACGGGGTCGACGCGTCAACTACTCCATTCGCACGTCATTGCGTCGCGTCCCGACCTCTTGAAATGGTTCGTCGACTTCGTAGGCCTGCAATTGGCCCTGTGCAGCCATCGCCTCGTACAGGTCGGACAGATCGTACGGCACGCCGGGTGGGATGAGATCCAGCATTGTCTGCGCGCAGACGATGCCGAGCCCGTACTCGGCATGGTTCATGCAGGGATGGTTCACGCGATCAACACCCTTGCGATAGACCACGACTCGCCCATCGCCGACCCCTGCGTTTGACGAGTCGAGCGAACTACTACGCCAGACGGTCATCAGCCCGCGATAGCGCTCGCCGTCGAACGCGCGCCACACAGCGGCACACTCAACCGACAGATGGCGGTCTCCGTACAGCACCATGAACCGCTCATCGGTGAAGCCGTGCTCGACGGCGCGGCGAATGGCACCAGCCGTGCCGCGGAGTCGTTGGCCGTCGCTGATGCATCGAACTGTCATACCTTGCGGGCAGTGCCGTGCTACCTCGTCCTCGATGAGCAGACCCCGGTATCCGATGCATATCACGGCGTCATCGACACCCCCCTCGTGCAGAAGCCGCAATTGGTGACGGATCAGTGGTTCGCCGCCTATGTCGATCATGGCCTTCGGACGTTCGGCGGGTCGAAGCCCTGGCCTGGTTCCGAGACCACCGGCGAGAATGATGCACTGCAACGAAGACCGCCCTACATTGTCGCGGCCGACACCGCAGGGATAGTCATGTGGCGACAATGCCAGCAAGACGGCGCCTTGTGTGCGGTTCCAGACGGGTATTCGCAGACTGTTTCCGGTCACGCCAGTTCCTTGTTGCGATCCGTTCATGTCCGGCCGCTGCCGCGCCAGAAACCGGGCCAGCAACGCGCTTGAAACGTCGATGCGGCGTGTTCCCACGAAAGTCACTCGCCGTTCAGGTGACGTTCCCTGGGTCGTAAGAGGGGGTTGCTACACCTGGCACGTCCTCGGACGCCCAAGAGTTCCCTCGATTCCGAATTGGAGATATCTCACATGAAGAACCCGTCCCAC
>JANOJI010000105.1:0-20315 GCA_031408175.1 Ilumatobacteraceae bacterium | reverse complement strand
CGTAACCGGAGCGTTCAAGCGTCCGCACCGTAGCAGCGATCGGCGCATCGCCCGAACCCGCTGACGGGAACAAACCCTGCTGAATCGCGCCCATCCAATCGAACTCACCAGAGCGGAATCGCTCCGAGATCGACGTGTCGACATCCTTGATGTGAACCAGGCCAACCCGGTCGCCATGCTGCTCGGCGATGGCCACCGGATCGGCATCTCCGATGAAGAGGTGACCCGTGTCGAGGCAGAACAACGAACCGCAATGCTCGAGGAACCGTTCGAACTCGTCGGCCGTTTCGATCAACGTGTTCACGTGTGGATGCACAACCTGAATGAGGCCGTACTCGGCAGCGATCTTCTCGGTCGCGGCGAGTCCGTCGAACAACGCCGACCATTCGGCTGGGTCGAGCGTCGGACGATCCCACGACTCCATGCTGGAGATCACGGCGGCCACGAAGTACGTGCCACCGGCGTTCGACAGGGTGCTTGCTGCTGCGTGGGCGGCCTCGACCGAACCAGGATGGCTGGTGCCGTGATGCAGCACCAGTGGAACGAAACCGCCGAGAATGCTGAGGTTGTACAGATCGAGCAGCGATCGAAGTGCTGTGGTGTCGTCGGGAAGCCAGCCCAACGCACCGAGTTCGGTCGACGTGATGCCCAGGCCCGCCATCTCACCGAGAATGCGACTCGGCGACATTTGCAAGCCCCAGCCCGGCACTTCGCAGATTCCCCACGAAATCGGCGCTGCGGCAATTCGGTCGATCATTCTGTCCCCTCGATCAGTTAGAGCGCTCCAACTCTAGACGTCTCAGCTGTGGTGTCAAGTGAACTAGCTTGGCCGCGGTGCCTCGATCAAGACAAACCAGTGCCCCGACCTTAGAAGACGTGGCCCAGATAGCCGGCGTCTCGCGGGCCTTGGTGTCGTTGGTCATGCGCGATTCACCGCGCGTCAGCTCGGAATCACGCAAGCGGGTTACTGACGCTGCTTCCAGGCTCGGATACCGGCCGAACCTGATGGCCAGGAATCTTGCTTCACGCAAGACCATGACGATCGGCGTGCTGCTCAACGACTTGCACAATCCGTGGTTCGCGGAGGTCACTGATGGCATTCATGCCGCCGCCGAGCGACACGGCTACCAGCTCATCTTGGCCAGTGGCCGACGAAGCACTCGACTCGAATCGCGGGCGCTCGACACATTTCTGGCCTCGCGTGTCGATGGAATCATCGTCGCCGGTTGCAGGCTCCCCGCGGCCAGGCTCGACGCGGTCGCGGCCGAGGTTGCGCTGGTTTCGGTGGGTCGTTCCTTCGCTCGATCGGGCATCGGGTCGGTGACGACCGACGACGCATACGGTGCCCAGCTGGCGGTCGAGCATCTGCACGATCTCGGGCATCGACGGATCGCTCACATCGATGGCGGAAAGGGTGCAGGCGCGTCGCCGCGCCGGAGTGGCTATCTCCGCACCATGCGCGCCCTGGGCTTGGGTGACGACGCGCTGGTGAACACCGGCGATTTCACCGAGGAGGCAGGCGCCCACGGTGCCGAACGACTGTTACGCGGTGCTCTGTTGCCGACTGCGATCTTCACCGCCAACGATCTGTCCGCCGTCGGCGCGATCGACGTGATCGAGCGCGGCGGGCTCGTGGTGCCCGACGACATTTCGGTTGTCGGATTCGACAACACGTCGCTGGCCGCGTTGAACCACATCGGGCTGACAACCATCGACCAACCGCGATGCGAGATGGGCGATGCGGCGGCGACGATGCTGATCGATGTGATCAACGATCGATGCGAGCTCACCTCCGTATTGATGTCGCCCAGTCTGGTCGTGCGTCGCACCACCGCTCGTCAGCGCAACTCGGTCATCAACGCTGCACCAACCGCACCGGCTCGCTCGCCGAGCGAAGCGAACACCACCTCTGGATGAGGTCGCAGATCGGCCGCATACAGCAACTCGGTGAACCATTTCTGAATCGGCCCGAGATACAGATCGCCTGAAGCCGCCAGCCCACCACCGAGCACGAACATCTGTGGGTCGAGCAGGTTGGTGAGGTTGTTGAGGCCCAGTGCCACCCAGCGACCGAACAGGTCGATCACCCCGAGAGCCTCGACATCGCCTTCGCGGGCCGCAGCCTGAACATCTTCGCCGCGAACATTGAATGGGTCGCCACCGGCCAGCTGCAGGACCCGACGAAGGCGCTTACCGATGGCTGCCTCGCGGGCCAGCCGCGCCAGGCCGCTCCCCGACGCGTAGCGTTCCCAGCACCCGCGGCGCCCACATGGACACGGCAGGCCGTCGGGGTCGACGACCATGTGACCGATCTCGCCGGTAAAGCCGTTGGCACCACGAATGAGGTGCCCGCCGGCGACGACCCCTCCGCCGATGCCCGTACCCAGGGTCACCATCACCATGTCGGTCATGCCTCGGGCCACGCCAACTTTCCACTCGGCGGCCGCGGCGCAGGTGGCGTCGTTGCCGACGTCGACGAGGAAGCCGAGGCGCTCGGACAGCATGCGGCCGACCTCGAAATCGGTGATGTCGATCAGATTCGGTGATGCTTTGATCACTCCCGAGCGAGTGACCATGCCCGGCACACCGATGCCGAGTGAATCCGTCACCCCAAGCGCTCCTGCGAGTTCGGCCAGCGTGTCGACGAATGCTTCGGTGCCCGGAGGCGTCGGCCGGCGCTGCTCCTCGATGACATCGCCGGATTCGTCGAGCACAACCCCGAGACATTTCGTGCCACCGACGTCGATGCCGATGCGGCGTTGGCTCACGACTCGGCGCGAACCTTCAGCTCGCGCACCGTGTTGAGGATCCGCACCTCGGCCCGGCGCTTGACGAAGCCAGGCAGCGGCACAACGAGATCGATGATCAAGTCGTAGCGCACCTCGGTGCCGCCGTCGGTCGTCGCCGAGAAGTGGTACGCACCGTCGATCGTGCGCATGATGTCGCCGCGCAGCATGCTCCAGGCCAGCACCGCGGGGGCGTCGCTGTAGTCGTAGCTCAGGGTGTAATGCGTGCTGCGCCCCAGCGCCGATGCCCTGAATTCGACCTCTAACGGGCGACCCTGATCGTCGCGGGCACGCACTACGACATCCTTGACATCCTTCGCCCACTCCGGATAGTGCTCGACGTCGGCGGCGATCGCCCACACGCGATCAGGTGGAGCAGCAATCGTCGTGGTCTGTGACGCTGTGTCGGCCATTGCTCTGTTCTAGTCGATCCCATGATCGGTCGGAGACACCGCTGTGCCGACTCGAGGGCCATACGATCCGTGGCGAGCCGCCCAGACCCCGTTCATGCCGATGCCGAACATTGGTACGAGCACACCAAAAGCGAGTGCGTTGAGCTGCCCCTTGTCGAGACCGACGACGCCGATCCACGCTCCGCCTATGGCTGCGACGACCTGCACAACCAGCGCCAACGACATGGCGCGGCCGACGGGCTTTGGAGCCGTGTCACCAGTCAGAAGGAACAGATTGGCGACGCCGACTTCCTGTACACGAGAGCGCTCGAGAGCGCGGGTATACGCCCACAGCGTCGCGGCGACACCGATTGTGAACAGCACCATCGAGACACCGCCGATCAGGAATTGCGCGAAACGCTCGGATCTCAGCGGTACGGCGACGGCGAGGGCGACCAGGAACACCGCTGTCCCGATCAGGTCGAGTCGAACGACGCGGGCGCCGGGCTGGTTCGCGCGGTCGTTCGTCATCGGCTGGACATCATGCCAGGACGCCCAGCGACGCACCCAGCCGCGTGGCGAGACCGTCGTACGAGAACTCCTCGACCGCTCGCTGGCGACCAGCTGCCCCCATCGTGCGTCGTAGGACTGGGTCGTCGAGCAGGCGTTGGAACGCGCGCGCCGCGTCACGTGCATCGTCGGCGTGGCGGATCATCACCCCCGTGACGCCGTCGACTACTGCGTCCTCGGCGCCTCCAGAGTCGCCCGCAACCTGCGGCACCGCACACGCCGCTGCCTCCAAGAAGACGATGCCGAAACCTTCCTGCTCGAGGCCACCCCAACGGTTGCGGCACAGCATTGTGTAGACGTCGGCGCAGCCGTAGAGCGCGGGGAGATCGTCGTTGCCGACCCGGCCGAGAAATCGCACGGGCGCGTTGAGTTCGTTGACGAGCCGTCGTAGTCGCTGCTCGTCGCGTCCACCACCTGATATTGCCAGCACCAAGTTGGGTCGTGACTGGCGCAGGATCGCTGCTGCACGAATCGCCGTGTCAAAGCCCTTGCGCGGTACCAGACGACTGATGCTGACGATGAGCTCAGCATCGATTGGCAGACCGAACCGGCTTCTTGCTGTGGCTCGCTCGTGATCGGTCAACTGTCGAAATCGATCGGTATCGACTCCTGGCGGCACCACGGTGATCGGCAGACTGCAACCGGCGGCACGCTCGGCTTCACGGGCCGGATACCTTCCTGCGGCCACAATGTGTCTGGCGCCTCGCAGCACGTAGGACAAGGTTTGCTTGGTGCCGGGCAGCCGACCTGGCACGGTGACCTCTGCGCCGTGTAGCACGACGTCGTATGGCAGACGCAGCGATGGTCCGACCATCCCGAGTGGCAATGCGGGGTCGAGCACGATGAGATCGGCCCCGACGCGAGCAGCCATCTCGTTGATGTGCGCCACCATCCACGGATGAGGGAGCAACACGGGCTCGCGGGTGCGCTCGATGTGGAACGGCTGGTCGGCGTCGAACGTAGCCGCACCTTGGTACGGACTGGTGAGAACCGCAAACGATTCGGGCGGCAGGCGACGCCACCACTCCCACAGCAGCGACTGGATCCCACCGATCTTGGGTGGGAAGTCGTTGGTCACCAGCAGGTGCTTCACAGCGGCGCGACCAACTCGTCGACGACCAATTGGTCGGTGTCGTCGATCGGCAGGAGCGAGTCGAGCCCGAGCCGACGCGCAGCCCATACGGCGTGAGCGCGCAGCATCGCATCGGCATGCGCCAGATACGTGCAGAGGCAGCGACGCACGTCGGGATCCTCGGCCCGTCCAACGTTGCCCAATGCCACGAGAGCGTTGCGACGCACCCAACGCGGGTCGCGATCAGCCACGTACCAACGGCCCCATCGTCGCAGCACCTCGGCGTCGTCGGCGTCGAGGACCTCGACCAGCGACACCCACGCCTCGATTTCCGAACCCGGCGCCTGCTGCTTCGTGGCAAATCGAACAGTCGGTGGGCACACGGTCTGGCAATCGTCGCAGCCATAGATGCGGTCACCAATCGCGGCTCGCCAACGACGATCCATCACACCGGGTTTCTGGATGACCCAGGCCAGGCATCGTCCTGCATCAATCACTCCTGGGGCGATGATCGCCCCCGTCGGACAAGCGTCGATGCAACGGCTGCAGGAGCCACAGCCATCTGCGATCGGGGCCAGCGCAGTCGGCAACGGTGCCGTGGTGATCACGCAGCCAAGCACGAACCAGCTGCCGGCACCCGGCAACAAGATGTTGGCGTTCTTGCCGAACCACCCGATGCCGGCGCGATAGGCGACCTCGCGATCGACAATCGAGTTGTCGTCGGCGAACACCACGGCACGCCAACCGTCGTGGCGCAGCTTGCGAGCGACGGCGCGCAGCCCCACACGCAACGGCACGTAGTGGTCGGTCCATGCGTAACGAGCCACGCGACCGTGTGCGCCGGCAGGCGCTATCGGTTGCTGGTAATAGTACGAACGGGCGCCGACGAGCACCGCTTGCGCCCCGGCCACGGCCCGACGCGGGTCGGTTGAGCGCTGCGGATTCTTGTAGGTGAACTGCAAGCCGTCGTGCAAGCCGGCATCCTTGCGACGGATCAGCTCCATTCGAGCTCGCTGCAGAATCTCGGCATCGCAAACGCCGACGTGGGCGATGTCATGCTCCGCGGCAATCTCGGCGAGTTGCCGCACGTACGCGACGTCAACAGAAGGCGGCGACAGCGTCGGTCTCACTGTGACGCAGCGTAGGCATCATCCCGGCGCGTACGAGCAAACGCACCACACGCATCTCTTCGTCGTCGAGCGCGACCGACTCGTGCGTGGCGGGCGAGAGCACATGGGTCACGACGCAGTCAGCGCACGTCGCCGTTGCCCGCATGCAACACGTATCGCACGAGATGACCAGTGGTGTTGTGTTCGTTGGCATGATGCTTCCTCGCTGTTCGTGCTCCACCCACAGGCATCATCGCAAAAGGGTGTGACGCGCCCGCTTGGTCAACGGCGGAGGAGGACGAGGAAGTCGTCGGAGGAGACAGTGTTGGCGCCCACGGCAACTACATCGGTGATGATTGCCCGGTCGTTCGTGACGACGACGACCGGCTTGTCAACGTCCACACATGCCACCTCGGCACGAAGGACGTCGTCTGCCGACACGCCCGCCGGCGAGTACACGATCCGAACCCGGCGCCGGGTCGACGTGTGCGCACCTTCGATCGTCGCCCCATCGAAAACGATGGTCACCGTCATGTTCCACCGCTTCGCCATGTTCTCGGCAGCCACGATGCATTGATGGCGCTGGTGATCGAGGTCGAGTGACGGCCACCCCAACTTGGCGACGTTGTAGCCGTCGATCAGCGTCCTTGCTCCCTTGGAACGAAGCAGGAACTCGGCGGCTTCGACCGTGCCGGCCAACACTCCACCGGGCAGCCGGACCGCGTTCCGGCGCGCGTGACCGTGTCGCTCCGGCCGAGCAGCCCCAGATTCGGCCTGGTCAGCGACCTCGTGTAGCTCTCCTATGGCCGCCGTCAAAAGGCGCAACGCGTCGCTCGACGCCGATACAGCACCGTCGAGCAGCGTGCGTACCGCTGTGGTGTCGATGAATGGCGTCGGCGTCAGTTCGGCAACCGGGTTCGGTTCCGGCACTGTTGCATTGCTACGCGCGTCGAGCAGTTCCGATTCCACCTTGGCCAATGTCTGGGCGATGGCGTGTTCGGCGCGCTGCGCCTCGCGAAGCCGGCTTCGCATCTCGTCGAGTTCGCCTCGCAAGCGATCACGTTCGACCACCACGTCACCTTTGGCGGTCCGCTCGCGTTCTAGATCAGCAGCGAGATTGAGTAGCTCCACACGACCGCGCAGCGCGGACGCTTGCGCTGCGAGCCGGCGTCGTTCCTCACGTCGCAGCGCTGCTGCGTCGTCGACGACCTTCGCTGGCACGATCTCGGCAACCATCTGTGACCAGCCATCGGGGCGTGCTAACCACAACACCCCAAGTTCGTCGACGAAGTCAATCGTGGCAAGCGAGGCCAAGCGCTTGCGGAAATCATCGTCACCTTCGATTGCAGCCCGAATCTGCGCGAGCGCGGTTGCGGGCAGTTTTTGAAAGCGCAGGAAGGGCTTCAGCCCCGACGGAAAGGCCATGTGCGGCCGTACCTTGCTGCCCATAGCAGCAACTCCGACCGCGAATTCAAGCGCCGATTGCAGTGCCTCATCCGGGATGTCGGCCGCAAGCTCGCTCACCCGCACAACTGTACCGAGCCCCGTTCGGGCGACGTTCTCACCGCGATCGATTACTCGTGTTCAGAGCGATTGAGTGCGGAGGAGCAGAACAGTTGGGCAGCGGCCGGCCATCGGATTGTGCGAGCCTGACCTTCGTCGCTACCGATGCTCTGTGTCAGCCGCTTGAACGACTGCCGGTCTGTGCGCTGACGCTGATGGTCGACGAGCACCGGTCCTCACATCGATCGAACGCTTGTTTGACTTCGAACGTCCGTTCGTGCTCGACTGGGGCGATGCGCACAGCAGCCGGCGGGCAGCGGTCCTTCGACGACCTCGGCACACCATTGGCCGACGTCACGTTCTGCGTGCTCGACATCGAGACAACCGGTGGCGATCGCCACACCGATCTCATCACCGAAATCGGCATGGTCAAGGTCCGCGCCGGCGAGTTTCTCGGCACGCTGCAAACGCTCGTCAACCCCGGGCGGGCCATACCACCGATGATCACCGTGCTCACCGGGATCACCGAATCGATGGTGGTACGCGCGCCAGCGATCGACGCGGTACTGCCGGCCATGGTCGAGTTTCTCGCCGACGCTGTCGTGGTTGGCCACAATGTCGGGTTCGACATGGCGTTCATCAATGCCGCACTCACTCGTCGAGGCGATCCCGAGATCACCAACCCTGTGGTCGACACCCTGCCCCTGGCTCGCCGGCTGATTCGCGACGAAGTGCCCGACTGTCGCCTCGGCACGCTCGCGTCGCGCTTCCGTCTCGACCATCGGCCATCGCACCGGGCGCTCGACGACGCACTCGCAACCACCGATCTACTCCACTTCCTGCTCGAGCGCGCCGCCGGGCTCGGCGTGCTCGGTCTCGACGACTTGATTGCTCTCCCCCGTATCGGCGCCCATCCACAGGCTGCGAAGCTCCGTATGACTGCTGGCCTGCCGCGCTCGCCCGGCGTCTATCTCTTCCGCGGCGCCAACGATCAAGTTCTCTACGTCGGCAAGGCCACGAACCTGCGACAACGTGTGCGCAGCTACTTCGGAGGTGATGATCGCCGCAAGATCGGCACGCTGTTGCGCGAGGCGCAGCGCATATCCCACGTCACCACTCCCAATGTGCTGGCTGCCGAAGTGCTCGAACTGCGCTACATCCAGCAACTGACGCCGCGATACAACAAGGTCGGCACCGCGCCACAGAAGTATCGATACGTGCGACTGAGCACCGACGAGATCTGGCCCCGGCTGTCGGTTGTCAACGAGGCGACTGGTGCAGGTGTGTACCTGGGACCGCTTCCATCCAAGGCCAATGCCGACGCAGTGGTCGAGGCGCTGCAATCGGTCTTTCCGCTGCGTCGCTGCACGACCCGATTGGGCACGACGTTCCGACCGCAGCCCGCCGCCATCACGTGCATCCCGGCGCAACTGGGTGTCGCGATGTGTCCTTGTGCCGGAGCCGCCGATGCCCACCACTATGCGATGGTCGTCGCCAACGTCGTACAGGCCATGACCACCTCACCCCACCTGGTCATCGTCGCATTGCAAGCTCGGCTCACCAACTTGTCCGCCGCACGGCGCTACGAAGAGGCTGCCCAGGTGCGTGACCGCGCCATCGCGTTCTCCGGCGCCATCCGCCGTCAGCGGCTCACCGATCGACTCCGCGAGGCAGGCGATGTCGGGCTGCAACTCGGTGACACGACGCTGCACGTACGCAACGGGGTGCTGGTCGGCACGGCCTGCGACGGTCAGATCGAGCTCGGCTTGCCGGTACCGCCACCCGACGTGCCGTCGTTCGCCGCACTCCTTCCTCGTCATGTTGTCGACGAGGTGCTGTGTCTGGCCCGCGCCTTTGATCGACTCGCGCATCGGGTGACAGTGTCGTGGTGTGATGGTCGCTGGCAATGGCCGATCGACGCTGTGCCCGAAGTGACCGGACGTACGGCCCAGCACGACCTGGCGGTCTAGTCGTCGGCTTCGATCACCGCTCCGCCGTGATCGATGCGCAACACCTTGGTATGGCCCTCGGTCGGCATGCTGGCAGCCAGCTCGTCGGCGTCGTCGAGCGGGCACATCGCTGCGACCGTCGGCCCCGATCCCGACAACCACGAGCACCAGGCACCCGCGTCGAGCGCGGCCCGGAGGGCTTCCTTGGAAGGTTCGACGGACGCTAGACGAAGATCTTGATGCAAGCGATCCTGAGTCGCGCTGCGGAGTGCAACGGTATCGCCGGCCGCCAACGCGGCGACCAGCAATGCCGTTCTGCCGATGTTGAACACGGCGTCGCCCAGCGGCACGTCGCTGCCCATCTTCGTGCGCGACTCGTCGGTCGACGTGGTGAACGATGGAATCCACACCACGATCGCCGGATCGAATGCCAGCGGAATGCGCACAGCGTGCCCAGCGGCAGTGGCGACGATGCCGCCGAACAGCGACGCGGCGACATTGTCGGCGTGACCTTCGAGTTTGGTGGCCAACGCCAGCATGCCCGGCATGTGAGCCGACAGCCGGTCGGGATCGCTGCCATGACGCTGGGCATGAGCAGCCACGATGCCCGCAACGCGCACTGCACCGCTGAAGCCCAGTCCACGGCCGACCGGAATCGGCGAGCACACCCAGAGATCACCGTCGCCACCGGCTCGCCGAAAGGCGACACCTGCCGGGTGGAATTGATCGACTCGCAGGGCGCCCGCCGGCACATCGCCATCGATCACCCCAGCTTCGGCGTGAAGCGACAGTGCCATTCCCAACGCGTCGAATCCGGGCCCAAGGTTTGCCGACGACGCCGGAACGCGAATGATCACGATTGATCAGACTGGAGATCAGCCATGACGGCTTGCGATTCGAGGACCCATCGATCGAGGATCCGCGCCGCATGGCCTTCGTCGATCGAGGACGTCGCAATGATCACGGCTTCCTCCAACGACTCTGTCGCACCCGCCACCACCAAGCCGGCAGCGGCATTGAGGAGCACGATGTTGCGATGGGCACCGTGCTCGCCCTTCAGCACCCGGCGTACGACCTCGGCGTTGTGTGGCGGCGTGCCACCGACCAACTCGTCGGGGATTGCCGGCGCGAACCCCAACGCGACCGGGTCGACAGTAAAGGTGCGAACATTGTCGTCATCAAGGGCGAGCACGGTCGACGTACCCGTCGTGGTCAATTCGTCGAGTCCTCCGCCGTGTACGACCCAGGCTCGCTGCGAACCGTGCAATCGCAACGAGGCCAGCATCCGCTCGGCGACGGCCGGGTTGGCGACGCCGATCAACTGCCGGCGGACCCGCCCCGGGTTGGCCATCGGCCCGAGCAGGTTGAACACGGTTGCGATACCGATCTCACGGCGGCTCGGCGCTGCAAAGCGGAATGCCGGGTGGAACTTGGGTGCCAGGCAGAACCCGATCCCGACCTGTTCGATGCATCGCAGCACGCCTTGTGGCGACAGTTCGATGGCGACACCCAGTTCCTCGAGCACATCGGCCGCCCCGCACTGGGACGACGCGGCACGGGCGCCGTGCTTGCACACTGGCACGCCGGCGCCGGCGACGACGATGGCGGCCATCGTGCTGACATTGATGGAGTGACTGCGATCGCCTCCCGTACCCACGATGTCGACTGCACGCGATCGCAAGTCATCGCCGAGCGGCACGATCGAGGCTGCGTCGAGGACCGCGTCGAGGAGTCCGCTGAGTTCTTCGGGTGTCTCGCCTTTCGCCCGCAGAGCGACGACAAACCCGATCAACTGGGCAGCGGTGGCGTCACCCGACAGGATCGTCGCCATCGCCGCGCGAGCATGCGTGGCGGGCAGGTCGCGACCCTCGACGAGCTCGGTCAAGAGCGCGGGCCAGCCGCCCAGGTCCTCGAGTGAACTCATCCGTTCAGGCTACGCGGTGCGGCGACGTTGGCGGATCATTCGCCGTCGCTCGCGCTCTGTCGCCCCACCCCAGATTCCAGCCTTTTCACGCGCCTGCAAGGCGTGCTCGAGGCAGGCAATGCGCACGTCGCAGCCGGAACAGACCGACTTCGCCTCCACTGCCAGATCGTCGTCGTCCGGGTAGAACATGGCCGCTTCTAGCCCCCGACATGCCCCCAACTCTCGCCATACGATCTCTTTGACCGACACGACTGATATTCTCCTGAGTTCTAGCCCGCTGACGGTAGATCACCGTTTCAGCGCGCGTGAATCTAGGCTCACTTGGGTCGCCTTGACCAGACCCTTTCTCAGGAATCTGTCAGGAACGTGTAACAGTTGTGCGCGCTCTGCCGCCGCGGAAGTCGCTGTGCAGCTCACTCTCCGTGGTGTGCTGGGCGGCGGTGCTCATCGTTGGGGAGCCTCCTCGCCGATTCCGTAGGCCCGGGCTATGAGCTGCATCGGGTGGACGGGTTGCTGGCCGGTTTGTTCGGTGATCGCCGTGTTCGCCAGATGGCAATCGCCCGCAATGACGTCGCCATTCGCACGACGGATCTGATCGGCCAGCCTGGTCGCCATCGGGATGCTGATAGCAGCGTTCTCTGCGCGCAGCCCCCACATGCCATCGATGCCGCTGCACTGTTGCACCAGTGTGACCTTGGCACCGGTGAGCTTGATCAGGTCACGACTCTTCAGGCCTACGTTCTGGGCCTTGAGATGGCACGGTGTGTGGTACGTGACGGTTGCAGGAACCTGGCCGTCGAAGTTGGTGTTGAGCTTGGTGCCGTCGGCCTTGTGCACCTTCATGAGGTACTCGGCCGCGTCGTAGGTGTGCTCGGCCACCAACTGGGCATCTGCACCACCGACGTAGTCGAGGTAGTCCTTCTTCAGCACATAGCCGCACGTCGGCTGTGGCACCACGATGTCGCTGCCGCGGCGTATCGCCACTGCGAGCACCTTCACGTTCTTCTCGGCAACCTTCGTGAACTGTTCGACGTCGCCACTGTGCAGCCACGGTGCTCCGCAGCACGTTGCGCCATCGACGAGCGAGCATTCGATGCCGTTGCGCTCGTAGACCTTGACGAGGTCGTGGCCGATCGACGGTTGTTGGTACTCGACCAAGCAGGTGGGAAAGACGGCCACGCGGCCCTGACGCTTGGCGATGCGCACCCTGGGACGACGCTTGAACCACGTCGTGAAACGCTGCCGGGCGTACGGGGGAAGCAGGCGAACACTCGACACGCCGGTGGCGATCTCCAGCGCTTTGCGCACGGCAGAACCCGGCTTGGCGCCCAGCACCTTGTTGGCCACCGGAGCGGCGAGCGTGGCGGCCCTGCCCACGAGGTCGGTATGACCCATCACCGTGTTCGTGACCCGATCGCGGACGCTCACATGGCCATTGACGTGGCGCATGGCACCAGCGCGCAGCATGAGCCGCGGGAAATCAAGCGCCCATTCGTGCAGCTCGGGGATGTACGGGCAGTTGATGTAACAGAGCTTGCATTGGAAACATTCATCGACGACCCGGTCTTGCTGCGCGGGCGTCAATCGGCCGGCGTCTTGATCGTCGTGACGATCGATCATCTCGAACAAGGTCGGGAATGAAGTACAGAACTTGAAGCACAGCCGGCAGCCATGACAAATGTCGTAGACCCGGGTCAACTCCTGGCGGACGTCGGCTTCGTCGAAGTACTTCGGGTTCTTGGGGTCATAGAGACTTGTCATATGGGACGGGGACAACCGTTGGGCGAACGGGGTGCGGAACCGCATAGTACCGCCCCCTAGGCACACCCGATTCGCTCAACCGAGGTTGTCGAGACCCTTGGTTCGGCCGCTGGCCGACTCGCGCAAGTCCCTAGGATGATCGCCGATGCCTCCCCCGACACCGTTTCGACGCGCCGACATGCTCGACCGACTGGAGAGCGAATCGTTCGATGTCATGGTGATCGGGGGCGGGATCACCGGCACGGGTGTGGCCCTCGACGCTGCTGCCCGCGGACTGCGAACGGCGCTGGTCGAGCGCGACGACTTCGCGTCCGGCACGTCGTCGAAGAGTTCCAAGCTGGTGCACGGCGGTCTGCGCTACCTGCAGCAGGGCGAGATCCGACTTGTCTACGAGGCGCTACGCGAGCGTGAACGGTTGCGCAAGAATGCGCCACACCTTGTCAAAGTGCTGCCCTTCATGATTCCGATCCTGACCAAGGAGGGCGTGGTCTCACGCAAAATCGCCAGAGCGATGGGTTCGGCGATGTGGATGTACGACCTCACCGGTGGTTGGCGAATTGGCAAGATCCATCGTCGATTGAAGAAGGACGCCGCCTTCGCCCACCTGCCGACCATGCCGAAGGAACGACTCGCCTCGGCGTACCTCTACTTCGACGCCACCGTCGACGATGCTCGCTTGTGCCTCACCGTGGCGCGGACCGCGGCGGACCATGGCGCGGTCGTGGTCAATCGCTGTCGCGTCGTCGAACTGACCAAGGCCGACGACGGACAGGCATCCGGCGCAGTGGTCGACGCGACCGGACGGCTGATCACGGTGCGCGCCAAGGTCATCGTCAACGCCGCCGGCGTGTGGTCCGACGAGGTACGCACGCTCGACGAGGGCGTCGACCCCGACTCAATCCGTCCGGCCAAGGGCGTGCATCTCACGTTGCCGTGGCACAAGGTGCGCAACGACATCGCCGTGGTCATTCCCGTGCCGAAAGACAAGCGGAGTCTGTTCGTCGTACCGTGGGGCCGCCGCCCCGACGGTACCTTCGAACACACCTACGTCGGTACCACCGACACCGACTACAACGGATCGATCGATGACCCGCAGTGCTCCAAGGACGACATCACCTATGTGCTCAAGGCGTTGAACGCGTCGATCACGACCGGCGTCACCGAGGCCGACATCACCGGCGTGTGGGCCGGATTACGGCCACTGGTCAAGAGTGCGTCGTCGGGACGTACCGCAGATCTGTCGCGGCGTCACAAGGTCAACCGCAGCACGAGCAACGTCATCACGGTGACAGGCGGCAAACTGACGACCTATCGCGAGATGGCCCAAGACACCGTTGACCAAGTGTGCGAGGTGCTCGGAGTCCGACGCAAGTCGACGACCAAGCGTCTGCCGCTGACGGGTGCCGACGGCTACCGCGAACCCACCGATCTCGCGGCAGCTCACCTGGCCGGTCGCTACGGCTCGGCGGCAGCCGAAGTACTGGCGCTGAGCCACGTCGAGCAACACCTCGACGAACCGCTGGTGCCGGGCCTTCCCTACACCAAGGCAGAAGCCGTGTATGCCGCCCGGTCGGAGATGTCGGTCACCCTCGACGATGTGCTGACGCGCCGAACCCGCGCCCGCCTGTTCGACCGCCCAGCCGCAATGGCGGCGGCCGCCGACGTGGCGCGCCTGATCGCTGCCGACATGGATTGGGACGATGCCGAGGTCGGGCGGCAGATTGCCGAGTTCCGCAGCTCCTGCGCGGCGGAGCAGACGGCGGGGGAGAC
Source organism: Ilumatobacteraceae bacterium (assembly GCA_031408175.1). Taxonomy (GTDB): domain Bacteria; phylum Actinomycetota; class Acidimicrobiia; order Acidimicrobiales; family Ilumatobacteraceae; genus JAENVT01. The sequence goes on along the minus strand of JANOJI010000105.1, from coordinate 5,479 downwards.
TGCCGAGGCCGACCTGCTCGGAGTCCATCGGTGACGGAACTGACGCAGCCGACGGCACCAATCGAGCTGACCGGCTCCGAATCCCGGTTCACCGGTCCGACATTTCAACCCGACGATCAGCTCGTCGCCCAACTGCAAGGCATCTGCGAGACCATCACCTCGGCGACCGAGACTGCCGAAGCGAGTCGCGATTGGTGGCCACTGGCCCTGCACTGGTCGTTGACAGGGAGCGTGCCACAGCGCGCCGGTGCAGTGTGCCGGCCGACGGACACACAGCAGGTCGCCGCAGTACTGTCGGCCTGTTCGACCAATGGCGTGCCGGTCACGGCGGCGGGCGGTCGCAGCGGCGTGTCAGGAGCGTCGGCGCCAGCGTTCGGCGGTGTCGTGCTCGACCTCACAGCGATGCGAGGGATCATCGAGATCGACGCCGAGTCGGGCGTGGTCGAAGTCTGGGCTGGAACATTCGGGCCCGAGCTCGAGACGGAACTGCGTCTGCGGTGTGCCATGACCATCGGCCATTTTCCGCAGAGCTTCGACATCGCCACGGTCGGTGGATGGGTCGCTTGCCATGGCGCAGGGCAGTACAGCACGCGGTACGGCAAGATCGACGACATGGTCGTGGGACTCGAAGTCGTGCTGGCCGATGGCACGGTGTTGTGTACCGGTCATGGCCCCGCCGCAGCGATGGGACCCGACCTGACCCACCTGTTCCTCGGCAGTGAGGGCACGCTCGGCGTCATCACCCGCGTCTGGCTGCGGGCGCATCCTGTGCCAACTCACGAACGTCGCGCCGCGTACACGTTCGCCGATTTCGAGACAGGCATCGAGGCCTGCCGACTGATACTTCGTCGCGGCGCGACACCCGCGGTCCTGCGACTGTACGACGCGGTCGAAACACAACGAGGCCACGGCGGCGACGGCTCGCGATGCGCGTTGCTCGTGCTCGACGAGGGCGACATCGGTCTGGTGGAGGCGACGCTCGGTGTGGTCGAGGACGAGTGCGCCGGCGCTGCCCCAGCCTCCGAGGATCTCGTCGAGCACTGGCTCACACATCGCAACGACACCAACGCGCTGCAGGAGTTGACCCGCAAGGGCTTCGTCGTCGACACGATGGAGATCGCCGCGCCATGGTCCCGCCTCGCGACCATCTTCACCGAGGCGCGCGAGGCATTGCTCGCAGTGCCCCATGCCCGTGCCGCCAGTTGTCACCTGTCTCACAGCTACCTGGATGGGGCCTGTCTGTACTTCACGTTCGCCGCGACTCCCCCACCGGATCAGATCGAGGCCACGTACGTAGCCATGTGGGATGCCGGTCAGCGCGCGGTGCTGGCCGCCGGAGGCAACTTGTCGCACCATCACGGCATCGGGCTCAACCGCGCTCGCTTCATGGCCGAGTCGATGGGCTCGTCGCTTCTCGTATTGCAGTCTGTGAAAGACGCACTCGACCCTGCCGGCATCTTGAACCCCGGCAAGCTCGGGCTGTCGTCGCCATTCGGCTCGGTCGGCTGGCCGTGAACAGCCTCGACTGGAACGCCATGCGCGCTGGCGGCAGTGTTGCGCTGGTGTTCGCCATCCCGTTCTCCATCGCCGCTCGTGTCGTGGCCGATGGAGACGGCGGCGAGGGCACCGCATCGTTGCTCAGCCTCGCCGCGTTGCTCGGGTTCGTCCTCGGTGCGGGGGTGGCGGCGTGGGCCCAGCGGCTGCAGTTGCCGCTGAAGCACGGAATCATCTGCGCCGTAGGCACATACGTCGTTGCCCAGGCCGTCTTCATCGTCATTCGTTCGGTCCGCGGCAACGAGGTCCGGTGGCTGGCCGCGTTGTTCAACCTCACCGCAGTGGCGGTCGCCGGGTTGCTGGGTGGCGCGCTGGGTGGCGCATTGCAGCGGCGCGGCATCTTCCCGTCGTCAACTAGAGGTTCGTCGTGAGCGTCCTCGTCATCGACGTCGGCACATCCGGCCTACGCGCCGCGGTGGTCGACGGCGAGGGTGCTGTGCATGCACTCGAATACCGACCCTTCCCTCCGTCGTCTCCGTTCCCGGGGCTTGTCGAGTTCGATGGCGCCGGCATGGCCCACGCAGTGCTCGATGTTGCAACAGAATCGCTGGCAGCAGCCGGTCCGGTTGCCGCGGTCGGCATCAGCAATCAGCGTGCGTCCACGTTGGTGTGGGACCGCGCCCAAGGGAACCCGATCGGTCCCGGCCTCGGCTGGCAAGACCTCCGTACGGTGTTCGATTGCATCACCGCCAAGGCCGAACATGGCTTGGCGCTGGCTCCCAATCAATCGGCAACCAAGGTTGCCTGGCTGTTGAACAACATCGAGGGCGCTCGCGATCGCGATCTCTGCTTCGGCACGATCGACGCATGGGTCGCCTGGGTTCTGTCACGCGGTGCCGTGCATGTGACCGACCCATCGAACGCTGCGGTCACCGGACTGCTGACCGCGGACTGCACGGCGTGGTCGGCCGAAGCCTGCGACGCGCTGGGTATTCCGATGGAGATGCTGCCGACCATGGTCGACTCCACGGGCGTGTTCGGCGAGGCGAGCGCGCTGCCAGGTTCGCCTCCCCTTGCAGCGCTCGTCGGCGATCAGCAGGCCAGCCTCGTCGGCCAGGGTTGTGTTCGGCCGGGCCTGGCGAAGATCACGTTCGGTACCGGAGGAATGCTCGATCTGTGCACGGGGCCGACCCCGCCAGTCTCGGCCCGGCGCAGCAAACATGGCACCTTCCCGATCGTGGCATGGAGCCGCGCCGGCCAACGCACGTGGGGTGCCGAGGCGATCATGCTGTCGGCCGGCACCAACGTCGAGTGGCTGCGCGACGATCTCGGCATCATCGACACTGCGGCCCACAGTCACGACGTGGCTTCACAGTGCGATCACACCGATGGCGTCGTCTACGTCCCCGCGCTGATGGGGCTCGGCACGCCACATTGGGACTACGGCGCTCGCGGGACCATGCTCGGCCTGACTCGTGGGTCGGGCCGACCGCAGGTGGTCAGGGCCGTGCTCGAAGGAGTAGCACACCGTGGCACGGATCTGCTGGAGGCGGCGGAAGCCGACTACGGCAAATCGATCGGTGCCATCCGGGTCGATGGCGGCATGAGTCAGAATCCGACATTCATCCAGGCATTGGCCAATGCGTCCGGCCGGGCGATCGAAGTGTCGCCTCAGACCGAGGCCACGACGATCGGCGCGGCATACCTGGCCGGGTTGGCCGTCGGGGTGTGGGGCTCGTTCGACGACATTGCGGCGGCCTGGCAACCCCACGTCGTGGTCGAGCCGACCGAGCGACTCGATCGACGGCAGTGGGCCGGCGCAGTCGAGCGGGCCCGAGCATGGATACCAGACCTCTCGGCCCTCGACTTCTAGAATTGCTCCGCTCACCCTCGGCAAGGAAGGCTGGCGGGTGAGTATCTCGAAAGGATTCTGCGTGGACATCGATGTGACGGAGCCGGCACCGGCCAACAGTGCGAACTTGCGCCGTCGACTGCTGGGTCTTGGATTGGGTGGGGCAGCAGTCTCGCTCCTTCCATCCCTCATGGGCCGGGCGAGCGCGACCACAACCACCACCCCGCCGTCGGCCACGACAGCCGTCACGACAACGACGGCTCCGCCGAAGCGACCGAGCGACGACGACGTCACACTGCTGGGCTTCGCCCAATCCGTCGAACTCGCAGCCCGAGATCTCTACGACGTTGCGCTGGGCTCCGGCGATTTCGACGACAACCAGCGCGCAGTGATTGCAACGATCCGCGAATCGCACGACGCATACGCGGCGTCCCTGTCGGCGCTGCTCGGTCGTGATGCTCCTCAAGCGGCCGACCCGATCGTCGAGGATTTGGCGTCGTCGTTCGGCGGCGACGGGGCAAGCGTGCTCGCCGCTACATATCAACTCGAATCGATCGCCGTCGCTACCCACACCGACATCCTGCGTCAACTGCAGGGAACCGATGGGGCTGCGCTGCTCGCCTCGATCGTGATCGTCGAGGCCCGCCACGGCACAGTCCTCGCTCACCTCGACGGGGCATCCGGCCTCGACGATCTGCTCGTCAACACAGAGGCCGACGCGTTGTCGCCGGCGGAAGGGTGAGGCCGTGAGCCGTCACGACATCAGCCACGACCAACTCCGCCGCGAACTGCGCTCGCTCGGTGCCACTGCCAGCCGCGACGCACAGGCTGCCGAGCGGGTATACAGCCAGTTGTTCGACTCACCTGCGGCGGCGAGTGATGGTCGCCGGGCACTGTTCGGCCGCCGCGACATGTTGCGCATCGGCGGTTTCACCGTGGCAACCGCTGCGGTCGTCAGCGCATGCGGCGAGCACGTGCGCGGCGAGGTCGGCCGCGTGGGCGCAGTGCCCACGACCGTCAAACTTCCCGACGCCAAGGTCACCAACATTGCACTGCTGCGCACGGCGTCGTCGCTCGAGCATTCAGCCATCAGCGTGTACAGCCAAGTGATCGGCAACAGCGATCTGCTCGATCCGGCACTCGACGATGTTGCCAAGCGGTTCATGGAAGACCATCAGGGCCACGCGGCGTTGTTCGAGAAACTGACCACCGATGCCGGTGGCACAGCATGGACGTGTGGCAACCCAAAGATCGACGATGTGATCATCAACCCGATTCTCAAGCGGATCACCGTTGGCGCCGAGGCCACCGCCAGCGCCGTAGCCATCGAGCCCAGCGAGGACCCTCACCGCGACGTTCTCAACTTTGCGCACGGCCTCGAATCGCTTGCCGGTGCCACGTATCAGGCGCTGGTTGCATTGTTCAGCGACCCGTCGCTGCGAGCCGACGCAGTGACTGTCGGTGCCCGCGAGGCGCGCCACGCCGCATTGTTGGCGCTGACCATCAATCCGGATCGGCCAGGAGGCCTGGTCAACTTCACCGACGCGGTCAATGCCGAGCCGGCCTCGCCGCCAACGACAGTTGCGCCCAGCACGACCGCTCAGAACATCGCCAATCCGGTCGGTGGTGCGGCGCCGTCCGCACCAGAGGTCCCGCAAACCGACATTCCCAGCGTCACGGCCATTCCGTCGCAGTTCGGCACCCTCGCCGCGATCCAACTGGTGGTCGGTCGTGGTGACGAGAACGGCACCCGCTTGAAGATGAACCTCGAAACGCCGAGCCTCAACTCGTTCGTGTTCGAGTACATGACGCCGAGCTGCTGAGCCTCTCGTACACTGGCGCCCGATGGTGAGTTGGCCGGGTGACCGCGGCATGGCACTTCGGTGACCATGTCGAGGAAAGTCGGGACTCCACAGGGCAGAATGCTGGCGCGAGCCAGGTCGGGGTGACCTGACGGATAGTGCAACAGAGAGAGACCGCCGATGGGCCAGCTCGCTGGTCACAGGTAAGGGTGCAACGGTGCGGTAAGAGCGCACCAGCGTGCAGGGCGACCTGTACGGCTGGCAAACCCCATTCGGAGCAAGGCCAAGCAGAGAGGATGGGCTGCCCGTCCAGCCGGTTCGCCGGCTACCT
>JANOJI010000099.1:0-1587 GCA_031408175.1 Ilumatobacteraceae bacterium | reverse complement strand
CTGCTGGCGATCGACGCGTGGGAACACGCTTACTACCTGCAGTACAACAACCGCAGACCCGACTACGTCGAAGCGATCTGGAACGTCGTCAACTGGGCAGACGTTGCCAGAAGGTTCGCTGCTGCAACTGCCTAGCAACGCAGAGGTGAAGATGCTGGGGTGAGACGACTCGCCGAAGGTGAGTTGGCTCACGCATCCTTGACCGACCAGACTCGCTTTGCAACAGGAGGCTTGTCGCTCCAGGGGAAGTTGATCCATTGGTCGGTGCGCTTCCACACATAGTCGCATCGCACCACGGAGTGACTCTTCTCGTACAGCACTGCCGTTCGTACCTCGGCCACCTTGCCCTCACAGAACTGCTGCACGCTTCGCAACGTGTGGCCGGTGTCGGCAACATCGTCGGCGATCAGGATTCGGGCGTCGCTGACGTCGACGAAGTCAGGTGCAGGCGGCAGGATTCGCGGCACTTCCAGGCGTTCGTCGACACCTGTATAGAACTCGACGTTCATCGTGTAGACGTTCTTGACGGACAACGCATAACCCATGGCCCCGCCGATCAGCAGCCCGCCGCGAGCGATCGACAGGATCATGTCGGGCTCGTAGTCGTCGGCCACCATCTGGGAAAGCGCTCGCGAGGCCTCGCCAAACATCTCCCAGGTCATGATTTCACGCTCGTTCCCCACGCTGGCCAACCTAGCCGTTGGGTAGGCAGATATCCGAGGGCCGCACGGGGACGCGCCACAGGTCCCGACCGATCGCGTCGCGGATGGCGGCCACGATGGCCGGCGTCGAGGAGATGCACGGTGGTTCTCCGACGCCCTTGGCGCCGAGTGGTGCCATGGGATCAGGGTGCTCGATCAGGGTCGCCACGATCGGCGGCATGTCGAGCATGGTCGGCAGCAGGTAGTCGGTGAAGCTGGCATTGCGCACAGTGCCCTCGGCGAGGATCAGTTCTTCCATCACCGCCAGACCGAGGCCTTGAGCGATGCCTCCTTCGATCTGCCCGATCACGCTCATTGGGTTCAACGCCACGCCGACATCTTGTGCCGTCGCGACCTGCACGACCTTGACGAGACCAAGTTCGGGGTCGACGTCGACGACCGCACGATGAGCGACGAAGGCAAACGCAGTATGGCAGTTACCCTGCCCGTTCTCGTCGAGCTCCTCGGTGGGTCGGTGATGGTGCACGAATGTCTCCTCGAACACCAATCCTGCGCTCGCCACCTGCACCGGAATTCGCAGGGAACCCATCGTGTCGACCACGTCACGGCCCTCGATGGCCAGTCTCAACGGCTCGACGTCGTTGCGAGCGCCAACATGTTCGAAGAGCCGCTCGCGCACCAGGCGGCAGGCCCCGTCGACTGCTCCACCGCTCATCCATGTCTGGCGTGACGCCGACGTGGAGCCGGACGAGCCAATCGTCGTGTCGATCGGTTCCAGCACGACTTCGTCGACGCCGAGCACCGAGCGGGCGATCTGCTGGGCGAGCACCACAAATCCCTGACCGACTTCTGACGTCGCGAACTTCAACGAGACGACTCCGTCATCGAGCCGGCAGCGTGCCGTGGAGTAGTCGTCGAATCCCTC
>JANOJI010000098.1:0-2007 GCA_031408175.1 Ilumatobacteraceae bacterium | reverse complement strand
GCCGCTGACTGGCTGATGAACAGGAACGTCAGCAAGGTGATGGTGACGAACGCGAACGCAACGCTCGCGACGGTCCGTGCCGCCTCGAACGACGAATCGCTCAAGCGGTCCGCGGCGTCGGCGAGCTTGGCTTCGTTGGACTGGATGTAGCTCTCGATGTGCAGCTTTCGGGCGATGTTACCGACAGGACCCTTGCCGTCTGCGGCGTCATGCACGGCGCCGGGAAGATCAGTGATGATGTGGACGAGCTGGGTTCTCACCGGCATCACGAACAGGGTGATGACACCGATCATCACCAACAATGTCGTGGCCACGACGGTGCCAGTCGCCAACGTGCGTCGACCGCCCAGACGGCGCTCTAACCGGCCGACGAGCGGTGCGAGCACGATGGCCATGAAGCCGGCGATGCAGATCCACATCACGATGCGCCCGGCAGCGAGCAACAGAACGCTCGCGAGGTAGGTCGCGACGACGACGCCGACAGTGCCGACGATCGTTCGCCACGGAACATCCGACCATGAGGCGACTCTGTTGGATGCAGACGCGTCGGTGACCTCGTGGTTTCGCGACGCGCTGTTTCCCGGGGAGTATCCGGGAATGTAGAGCCCCTCGTGATCTGGGCCGTCTGACGTGGGGTGCACGAGATCAATTCTTCCCGCAGCCAGCTTGATTCAAACTCAGGGTACCGGCTCGGCTCACCGCACCGAATTGTTTAGGGCTGTCGGGCACGGGGTATTCACACAGATACTTGTCCGCTCGGCACCCCCCGCCGAGCGGTCCCCAACCAAATCAAACCTCCGAAGGAGAAGTGTCATGTCGTTCACCGAAGGTCCGCTCCACGAGCGCAGCGATATCATCGTCCAGCCGCCTGCTGCGACGGTTGTCGAAGTGCCCAGCAACGGCCAGGTCGCCGTACCAGTCGTCGCACCAGTCGCCGCAGTCTCGGGCGGGCAAGTGCGCACGGCCTCGGCCTCGCGGTTCGCCCCAGACGCAATCGTCGCGGCGATTGCCGGTCTCGTCATCTTGGTCGTAGGCCTGATCGCGATCGTTCGTGGTGGGTTTGACGGAGAGATGTCGGATCCTGTCGTCGAGGTGCTCGGGTTTGGTCACACCACCGTGCTGGGTTTGATCGAGATCGCTATTGGTGGTGCATTGCTGATCGCCGGCGCCACTCGGTCGCGCAGCGGCGAGATCTTCTTCGGCAGTGTGCTCGGCATTGCCGGGTTCGTCGGTGCCGTGCAGTCCGAGTCGTTCGTCGAGTCACTCGCGCTCGAATCGTCGATGGCGTGGCTCGCAGTGTTGACCGCAGTTGTCGTGGTGCTGTGTGCGCTGCTGCTGCCGCGCTATGCGCGGAGCTCGACCACGATCGAGCACGTGTAGTTCAGGCGCATCCAGAAACGAGGCGGCCATTCAACGGCCGCCTCGTTTCGCGTCTACCCGGTCGCAGCTACCGAGCTTCGCGTCGACGGCGGCATCGGATGCTGACCCGGCCGCCAGAGAAACTCGTGGCAATGTCGTCCATGAGGTGACGCACAATGCCCAGACCTCGGCCCGAAGCCTCGTACGAGCCGGCGACCGTCCATGTCTCGGGCCGTAGCAGTTGGCTACCAGGATTGGTGGCGCCGCCGGCGACTTCGAGCTCCCACCACCCTGGATCTGCGATGTCGAGGAAGACGACCATGGTCGATCCATCGCCATGCTCGATGATGTTGGTAGCCAGTTCACTGACGACCAAGGAATAGTCACTGATCAGTTCGTCCGTCGCTCCGTACAGGCGCAATGTCTCACTGACGAACCGCCGTGCGAGGCGCGCGCTGCTGGGTACTGCATCGAAGCTTTGTTGCTCGCGGTCGACGGCGCGGGCGTTCATGTCAGCGATGTGATCGGGCATCGTCGCGAAGTCGTATCCAGCGCGCACTGTCAGGCTCGCGCATGCTGAAGTGGGTCGGAGCGTCACCGGAAAAGCTGTAGCGCCATCTCATTGGCCACCTTGATACCCGGGTCGGC
>JANOJI010000094.1:0-5364 GCA_031408175.1 Ilumatobacteraceae bacterium | reverse complement strand
AGCCAGGACCCGAGCAGTGTAGGGGCACCGGAGTGCCCCTGAACTGTTCGATTGGGGTGACCGACGGGGCTCGAACCCGCGACATCCAGTACCACAAACTGGCGCTCTACCAGCTGAACTACGGCCACCATGTAGAACTTCCAGTGTGCCACATCCCCGCCGAACTTCCACGCCCCGTTTGCACTTCGGGCGCCAACACTCGTCGTTCACGATGGATTCCATGGTGAGCTAGGCTTGTCAGAACGAAATCCCTTTGGAGAATCGAATGACCGCAATGGAATCCATCGACACCCGCAATCTTGCCAGCCGAGCCCGAGAGATCACGCAGCGCGAACTGGGTGTCTACATGCAGCGCACTGCCGGGTCGATGAAGGCCACCGAGCGGGCGCGCAAGGTGATGCCACTCGGCGTGCCGTCGAGCTTCCAGTCCTATGACCCGCATCCGATCGTGGTTCGCCGAGCGCAGGCCGCGTGGATGGAAGATGTCGACGGCAATCGTTACGTCGATTTCGACCTTGGCTTCGGCGCGCTGTTCTCCGGTCACTGCAACCCCGCGGTGCGAAGCGCGATCGAGCACCAACTCGACGACGGCACCCTGTTCGTCACGCCGTGCGAGCTCAACTCCGACGTGGCCGAGATGCTTGCCGCTCGGTACAAGCTGCCGATGTGGCGGTTCACCAACAGCGGCACCGAGGCAACCATGGATGCCATTCGTGTCGCGCGCGGTTTGACCGGTCGCGACAAGATCGTCAAGGTCGAAGGCGGCTACCACGGTCACCACGACGAAGTGATGATCTCGATGAAGCCGCCGATCAGCGAGGCGGGTCCGGTCGACGAGCCGCGTGCCATCCCAGCGACGGCCGGCATCACCCGGGCCGTGCTCGGCGACACCAAGGTCATTCCGTACAACCGCCCAGAATTGCTCGAGAAGGCGTTGGCCGGACGCGACGTGGCGTGCTTCATCGTCGAGCCCGTGATGGAGAACATCGGCATCTGCTTGCCACAACCCGGCTACCTGCAGGCGGTGCGCGAGATCACTCGCAAGTACGGCACCATGCTGATCTTCGACGAGGTCAAGACAGGCATCACCGCCGGCTGGGGTGGCGCTACCGGCGCGGTCGGTGTGCAACCCGACCTGGTCGCGCTGGCAAAGAGCATCGGCGGCGGCCTGCCGCTCGGCGCCTTCGGTGGAACGCAGGAGTGCATGGACCAGATCACCAGCGGCAGGGTGTTGCACCTCGGCACATACAACGGCAACCCGCTGTGCATGGCTGCGGCAAAGGCAGTGCTGGGCGAGGTCTGCACGCCCGAGGCAACCCAGGCGGCCGTGGATCTCAACGCCCGCGTGATCGCGGCCTGCCAACAGACCATCACCGACGCCGAGCTGCCGGCACACACCGTGCAGTTCGGCGCAAAGGCGTGCATCACCTGGGCCCCGAAGCAGATCGAGAACTACCGCGACTACAAGGCGACCGACTTCGACCTCGCCTTCGCCCAGTGGATGCACGGCATCAACCGGGGCGTGCTGTTGCCGCCGGGCCTCGACGAGCAGTGGCTGATCTCGGTGATGCACTCCGAATCCGACGCGATGCACTACGCCGAGGTGTTCGCCGAGTTCGTCGCCGAACTGGTCTCGTAGTCGCTGACTACGAACCCCAGCGACGCTCTTCGCGATAGCGGTACGTGCTGACGGGCGCGTTCCAGCGCCGTCGGCGGCGCAGCAGTCCGGTGCCCACCAGCAACATCAACCCACCACCGCCGAGCACGATCGCCAAGCCGACCAGTAGGGGCAACGAGTCGTTGGCGAGTCGGGCCGAGACGTCGGCCCAGATGCTGTCGCTGAGAGACGGCAGCGCGAAGCGGGGCACGACGTAACCGAGCACGATGATCAGCAACGCCAGCAGCACCATCCCAAATCCGAGACTGTGCACCAGCGCGGAGCGATTTGGATGCAGCATGAAACCGATCACGAAGAACCCGCCGGCGAACAGAGCGCCGAACGGGATCGTCCACCGCAAGATGCCACGAATGGTGTCGAGTGCCGACACTCGCGGTACCGGCAGCGTGATCGACGGTATGTCGCCGACCACCTGATTGCGCACCAACTGAACCATCTGGTCGCCGGTGATGCGGACCGGGCCCTTCAACTCACCGATCAACCGAGCATGCGCATCGTGCATGACCTTGCTCAAGAATTCCGCACCTTGGGGCGTGCTGGCCACGGCGGCGACGGTCTGTCGCGTCGTCGCCTGATCCAATCCACGTTGCGCTGCCGCAGCGTCGGCGATGGTGTTGGTGACCTCGGTCTTGATGCGGTTGTCCTGCAACACGACATCGGCGAGGTCGGCGGTGCGGTCGGGGTCGAACGCACTGCGTTGCAGCAACCATCCACTGATTGCAATGCTGGCGCACACATAGGCAATACCAAAGATGAGACCAGCGAGGGTTCGACGCACGCCGCTAGTTTGGCTGATGAAGTCTCGATTGTCTCTAGGGTGATGACGATGCCTTCGAAAGATCCGTCACTTGGCCGGATGATGCGTCGTGCGTTGATGCTGCATTGCCCATGGTGTGGAGCGCGTCGCACGTTCATTCGTCGATGGTTGGGCAAGCACGAACGCTGCCGAACGTGTGGCATTCGCTGGCGACGCGAAGAGGGTTTCGAACTCGGTGCAGTCACCGTCAACACGGTGCTCACGTTCATCGTGCTGACCGCAGCGATGACCGTCGGATTCATCGTGACGTCACCCGACATTCCGATCCTGCCGATGATGCTGTCGCTCGTCGGAGTTGCAGTGTTGATGCCGATCGTGATCTACCCGTTCACGTTCACGATCTGGTTGGCGTTCGACCTCGCCGTGCGTCGTCCCGAGGTTGCGGAGTTGGCCGAAGCAACGGCTGCGATCGAGGCCAGCGCCGTCGCCATCTGAGCCGCCGACGCAGAAGTCGAGGTAATGCTTGATCGAACGACTGTTCGTAGTTACACTGTTGTTGTTCGAACACCGCCAGACGCTCATCCGCCGAAGTAGTGGTACTCGGGAAACCGTGTCACACCCCTTCCGTATGGTGCCCGTTATCGCAATCGAGGTCGTGCAACTCGGCCTCCAACCTCTACAGACCCACATGCATCAGGCAGGAAACGGAGAACGACAGTGAGCAACAACGATCGCGAAAAGGCACTCGATGTGGCGTTGGCAGCCATCGACAAGCAGTTCGGTAAAGGGTCCATCATGCGGATGGGCGAGAAGACCTCGATGGGCATCGAGTCCATTCAGACAGGGGCACTGTCGCTCGACCTCGCCCTCGGCGTCGGCGGGTTGCCGCGTGGGCGCGTTGTCGAGATCTTCGGTCCCGAGTCCTCGGGTAAGACCACGCTGGCCATGCATGTGGTGGCCGAGGCGCAACGCAACGGTGGCATCTGTGCCTACATCGACGCCGAGCATGCGATGGATCCGGTGTACGCCAGTGCCATCGGCGTCGACATCGATCAGTTGCTCATCAGCCAGCCCGACACCGGCGAGCAAGCGCTCGAGATCGTCGACATGTTGGTGCGTTCCGGCGCGGTCGATGTCGTGGTCATCGACTCGGTGGCTGCACTCACGCCTCGTGCCGAGATCGAAGGCGAGATGGGCGATACCCATGTCGGCCTGCAGGCTCGGTTGATGAGCCAGGCGCTCCGCAAGCTCACCGCCAACCTCAGCCGCACCAACACGATCGCCATCTTCATCAACCAGTTGCGCGAAAAGATAGGTGTCATGTTCGGCTGCTTCAACTACTCGACACAGGTCACGTTGGCCGATGGCACACAGGAGAAGATCGGCAAGATCGTCAACAACCGCATGCCGGTCGAGGTGCTCTCGTACGACCCGAAGCTCGACCGCATCGTGCCCATGCCGATCACCAATTGGTTCGACAACGGCGTAGCCGAGCGATTCTTGCAGTTCAAGATCGCCCGTGGTGGTGGCAATGGTGCTGCCCAGTTCGCCGCGACAGAGAACCACATGATTTCGACGCCGGGTGGATGGCGTGCAGCCGGCGAACTCGTCGCCGGTGATCGGGTCATGCAGTCCGTGCCGCACTACCTCAGCGATATGCAATGGCAGGTGTTGCTCGGCGGGTTGATGGGCGATGGTGCCTTGTCGCCCACCCGAAGCCGCAACGGTGCCAGGTTCCGTTGGGGTCACGGTGCCAAGCAAGTCGAGTATGGCGATTGGAAGGCATCGCTGTTCGCCAACATCAATGTCTCGCGACATGTGAATGCCAAGGGCGCAGTCTTCTTCGATTGCCAGCCGTTGCCAGAGCTTGCTGAGCTGCGCGAGGCGGTGTATGTCGCCGGGAAGAAGGTGCTCAGCCACGACTACCTGAAGCAGCTCACCCCGCTGTCGTTGGCCGTCTGGTACATGGACGACGCCGGTTTCCAGAACCGCTCCAAGGGTGCGCAAGCCCGTACCGCCGAGGGCAGTGGTCGTTCCGAGATTTGCGTTGAGGCGATGTCTGCCGACACGCAGGTCCGCCTGCGCGAATACCTCGCCGACACCTGGGGCATCCAGGCGACTCTCTCCCGGCGTGGGGCACGGCAGAAGGCTATGTTCGTCTTCGCCAAGGACGAGACGGCCAAGCTGCAAGCGCTCATCGCTCCATTTGTGCATCCGACCATGCAGTACAAGCTGCTCGAGCGGTTCCAGGGTCGGTTCGCTGTGGAGCCGGTGTTTGCACCGGTGCGTCAGATGCTGGCCCCCATGCCCATCCTCAGCATCACCGTCAAGCCGCCGACGCGCAGCATGCACCGCTTCGATATCGAAGTCGGTGGCACGCACAACTACTTCGTCGATGGCGTCATGGTCCACAACTCGCCGGAGACCACCCCCGGTGGTCGGGCGCTGAAGTTCTATTCATCGGTACGACTCGACATCCGCCGTATCGAGAGCATCAAAGATGGTGCCGAGATCGTCGGCAACCGCACACGCGTCAAGGTGGTCAAGAACAAGGTCGCCCCGCCGTTCCGCCAAGCCGAGTTCGACATCATGTACGGCAAGGGCATCAGCCGCGAGGGCACACTGCTCGACATCGCCGTCGACATGGGCATCATCAAGAAGTCGGGTGCCTGGTTCACGTACGAGGGCGAGCAACTCGGCCAGGGTCGCGAGAACGCCAAGTCCTTCTTGTCGGACAACCCCGAGATCATGGTCGAGGTCTCCGAGAAGGTGCGTGTCGAGGCTGGCATCGGCCAGCAAGACGTTCCCGAGTTCACGCCCGCCGACGAAGTACCGATCACGATCGACTGATCAATGTCGGTCCCCGCTCGTCTCACCTTGGTCACGCTCGGCGTCGCCGACGTGGCGCGGGCAACGTCGTTCTACGAGG
>JANOJI010000076.1:0-2679 GCA_031408175.1 Ilumatobacteraceae bacterium | reverse complement strand
TGCCCGCAGCTTGTCGCCGTCGACGATGTGGTCCCACGCCGGCTGCGATGGCCAGCAGGGCAAACCCCCGACATCGACCAGGAACGGATAGTCGGGCTCGAGGTCGACCTGGGCGATCACTTCGATCGAGTCGATCAGATCGTCGTCGTGTGCGGCGACGAGCTTCGAGACCCAGTTGAACATCTTGAACTCGACGCCACGCTTCAGCAGAACCTCGTAGAGCGGGCCGAAGATCGTGTCGCCCATGCCAGCCATCATCTTGTAGGTGATCGAGCCCTTGTAGAGGCACCCAATGCGCACCAACGCCTCGATCGACTGTCCGGCCGCCAGATTGGGCTTGGTCGGATCGCCCCCCTCGAACCCGAATGTGAGGTCGTAGAGCCCGCGCACGATGGGCGAGTTGTCGACCGAGAACGGCTCGGCGCCGTGTCGGCGCAACCAGGCGCTGAACTCCTCTCCATTCACTTTCTGAAAGCCGTCACCGAGCAGATCGTCGTCGATGATTCCACCCACCATCGTGCCCAGCACATCGAGCGAAGTGAAGGCAAAGCGAATCTCGTTCTCCTGGAGGTGACGCTCGACCCACAGCTTCCACAGCAGGTCACGGGCAGTCCGCAGTGCCTTGGCAACGTCTTTGAATGCACTGGCCAGCAGATGGTCGATGCCGGACTCGAGGCGATGCAGTTCGGTTGCCAGGAGCCGGATGACCTCGTGGTGCACCTCGCGCTCGGCGGCCTCGGCGAGGTCGTGAAACCACTTCGACACGTGCTCGCTGACGACGTGCACGACCTCGCCGATCAGTCCCCGGCGCGAGTGTTCGGCCGTCGGCATCACATCGTCGCGGTGAATACCGGTGATCGCCTCGAGGCGGCCGAGGATCGCTTCGATCGACGTTCGCACCACCTCACCGATGTGTACGCGGTCGCCATCGCCAGGCACACGATCGTTGGTCGGGAAGGCGAGAACCTGCTTGTTCCAGTTGCCGCCGTACTGGTCGAAGAACACGAGTTCGTGGCACTGGGTGAAGGCCTTCTCCCATGTTGCCAACGGCGAGCTCGGGTCCCGACCGAGTTCGGCATAGGCCCGCTGCACGACATCGAACGCGTTGTCGTAGAAACCGAACAGCACGTGCAGACCGTGCTCCTCGATGCGTTGATGATGCGCCGCGTTGCGACCGCTCGCACACTTGCCACCCAACCGCCACCCCGGTTGGTACACCGTGACGTGATGGCGCGCCCGCAACTCAGGCGTGGCGGTCAGCTCGAACGCTGCGGCAATGGCGCCAGGGCCACCACCGAGCACTGCGATGCGAGTAGTTGTTGCCTCCACCGATGCCCCCAACTGCAGATACGACGAGCTGCGATCGGCGACCTTACCCCCGTTTCAGCGAGCGAGATCTCTACGGCACCGTCGTCCTGATGGCCGGCAGCGGTTCGGAATGGAACAGGTACGCGACGAGCGCGTCGACCTCTGTTTCGGTCAGTTCGAGCGACGGCATCTCAGTCGGACCACTCTGGCTGAACTCGGGAGATATGAACGCCGGCGGGTTGATGATCGATTCCGTCACATACTCAGCTGCGCTGACGCCGGCCTTGCGTTCGCCCGCCCATTCGGCGACGTTCGCCAGGCTTGGTCCAACCGGCACTCTCGCCGTCGTTTGCGGTCCGTTGTGGCACGAGGCGCAGCCCTTGCGCATGAACAGGTCGGCGGCGCCCGCCTGAACCGGCGTCGAAACTGATGCGTCCCCCCTCCAGCTGGCGAACGACAACGCAGTTGCCACCAGACCGACCACACCGGCTGCGAACCTCAACTGGATCAACGTGCGGCCAACCGGCGACGATCGCGCACGGTCTCGGCGACGACGATGGCGAGGCACAGCGCGGCGATCAGTGGCAGCCCGTACCGAAACGCTGCTGGCTGTGGCGAGGAACTGGCTGCGCTTGGCGGCGCTACCCCACTCGTGATCGTGATCTGGCCGAGATCCTGGGGAGCGAAGTATCCCTGCTCGACGAGCCAGGTGTACGTGCCCGTCGCCGGGAACACCACTTGTGCGGTGTAGTGCCCCACGCGCCCTGGACCGTTGCCGACGGCTGGGAAGAATTGGCCCGCCTCGCCCTCCGCGAAGACGCGGATGCCGACGTCCTCGAGGTCAACCAGCGTCACGCCGTGCTGGAGGATGGTGAACCCGATCGCGGTGGCCTGCCCGGCAACGGGTTGCTCGAACGGGTCGAGCGAGGTGATCGCCCACCCACCGGCCGACACCTGTGCCGAGGCGAGCGTGGAGAGCAGCACTGCCGCTGCACATGTTGTCAACCAGTTGCGTCGTTTCATGACGTCCAGACACCATCCGGCACCCCCAGGTTCCGCGTGGCCGGCGATTGCAGCGCCCCCGGAGAGAATCGAACTCCCAACCTACGGGGTAGAAACCCGCTGCTCTATCCATTGAGCTACGGGGGCGTGGGCGAAGCCTATTCGGCAGCGAGCAGATGACGGCGGAGGTAATCGAGCGCGGTGATCACGCTCATCTGGCGCATCTGCTCGCGCTGGCCGGGCAGGCGGAAGGTGCGGCTGACCACAACGCGACCATCGTCGACGCCGACACACAGCGTGCCGACCGGCATGCCATCTTGTTCGGCAGGTCCGGCAACACCGGTCAGGGCCAGCCCAACATCGGCGCCC
>JANOJI010000458.1:0-2807 GCA_031408175.1 Ilumatobacteraceae bacterium | reverse complement strand
GGAGCTGTTCGACGCCGACTTGGCACGCACGCAGCGCAGCGGCCAGCCGCTGGCTGTCGCATTTCTCGACCTCGACGACTTCAAGGACGTGAACGACACCTTCGGCCACGACGCCGGCGATCTCGTGCTGTGCGAGACGGCCCGCAGGTTGGTCTCGATCGTGCGCGGCGCCGATGTTGTCGCCCGGCTCGGGGGAGACGAGTTCGTGGTCGTCTATGAGCCGACGGACCCCAGCTCGGACAACCTCATCCAGCGCATCGACCGAGCCCTGTCAGCGCCGATCAACATCAGTGACACCGTCTCCGTCTACTGCCGAGCCAGTATCGGCAACGCGGATTCGCGAACCGTCGGACGCGACCCCACTGAACTGCTCGCGGCAGCCGACGATGCCATGTACGAAGTGAAACGGGCCCGGCAGACCGACCTGGGCGTGTAGACCACGACGGGGTTCAGCCCCCGAAGGCCGTTTCGAATGCCGCAGTCAGCTCGGCGGTGGCGAGGCCGCTGAAGCCACAGAAGTTGACATTGCCCGCGGCCGCCGTGATGAGGTACTGCCGGCCGACCTCGAAGTCAAAGCCGTCGATCAGCGCCTGCATGCCGGAAGGCGCCTGCAGTGTCACGGAGCCCGCATCACCGCCGGCAAACCAGCGGTCGACGGCGAGTGTGACGGTTCCGTCGTTGATCGACGTCGCGGTCGCGGCGAAAGCAGGCGACATGCTGGCCAGCACCGAGACGTCGAATGGCAAGCATGATGCCAGGACATCGCCGCCGGCGAGCGACAACTCGAGCGGCGGGCCGTCAGCCAGGCCTCCCCCTTCGTCACCACCGCGAATGATGGCGGTACTGCCGAGGGCAATTGCTGCAGCGGCAGCGGCTCCGCCGACGATCATCAATGTGCGGCGCCGACGAGTGTCACGTGCGGCGTTGATGTGGGCGGAAGGTCCGCTCGGCAGACTCGCTTTCGCAGGTTCTTGGTCGATGAGTGGGGAATTCATGATCTGTTCCAATCGGGCTCGAGACGACGGTGTCGTCGGTGGTTCGACGGACACGTTGGAGTGCATCGGGTCGAGTCGTCCGAGCTGTTCGCGCAACTCTTCGTTCACGTCCGAGGCTCCCTTCTGTGTCCAAACCATTCCTGTCCGGCTCGGGCGCCATTCTGTCGCTGCATTGATGCAGCGAGCTTTCTCTTGGCCCGCGTCAGTCGCAAACTCACCGCGTTCGGGGTGGTGCCCATCACCGTTGCGATCTCGCGAGGTTCGAGCTGCTCCCATGCCCAGAGGCGGACGAGTTCTCGGTCCGACTCGCCGAGCTCGTCCAACGCAATCGCCAATCCGGCGTGTCCTTGCTCCCTCATCAGGGGTTCACGGGTCAGGTCGTGGCTCGATGGCTGGGCGACGAGCCGATCGACAAGCCGGAGTCGTCGCAGCTCGCCGCGGCGATGGTTGGTCAGGCACCGCGAGGCCACCGCATACGACCAGGGGAGCGGATCGTCGAAGGGTATGTCATCGAGCCGACGCCAGATCACCAACAGCGAATCGTTGAGCAGGTCGGAAACATCTGCCGCTCGCGCTCGCCTGCCGAAGTAACGCTGCAACGGTTCGTACACCGCATTGCTGACAGCCTGGAAGCGGCCGCGTCGATCGAGATCAGCTGTCACGACGCCTCCTCACTCAGATCACGCTGTCGTCACGAGTTCTGACGTTCGTGCGTGCTCAGCGGTTCCCGCACCCGAACTTTTCACCGGATAGCCTTGACAGAATTAACATCTGTACTGTGGTGATTAATCCTTGGCACGTGTGGGTACCGCCGATCAGCCCGCGCCAAGAACGCTCGTGACCAGATGACCTGAGCATGGTCGTGGTCGGCCGCCACTACTCGGCTGCGGTCGCCACCTCGTCGTTCGTTCGTCCAGTCTTCACCGAGCGTGGATGATCCTCCGGGTCCCATCCGGCAACCGCGTACGCATCGTGCTTGTGCAGCAGCAACCATCGAGGCTTGTTGTCTCGCACGCCGCGACGAACCAGCGCGAAATGACCCTTCAGCTTCTCGCCATGCAGGTCGAAGTGAAGGTCTCCAGCCGCGGTCGCGGTGATCGGATCTGCACCGTCACTGATCGACCACGTACCCCAATCCCACACGATCACGTCGTCGCTTCCGTATTGCGCGCCAGGGATCACGCCCTCGAAGTCGAAGTACTCCAGGGCGTGGTCCTCGACCTGAACAGCCATCCGCTTCACGTCGGGGTCCAACGTCGGGCCTTTCGGTACCGCCCAATCAACAGCACGCCGGCAGCCTCGAGTCGGAAGTCGTAGTGCAGGCGTCGTGCCCGGTGACGCTGCACGACAAAACGTCGGCCATGTGGGAGTGCAGCGCGGTGAGCGGTTGACGCCATGCCCGTCGATTCCCGGTTTGTATCGATCACTCATCATCGCAAGGTTTCGACCGCGGGGCGGCGGACCGAGGAAACTGCAGGCCTTACGAGGTGCTGTGGTGGGTGGGCTTGTGATGTGCTTGGTCACTGCACCAGCCCGGCCAGCTGACCGTGCAACTGCGGAGGCGTTGGTGAGCGGCTAAGGCCGGAGGCCTTCTGGGGGCATCGCCGAGAGCCGAAGAACCCAGGTTGAAGTCGAAGGAGTCGCTAGACACGCGCTCAACGGCGTGAGATATTCACCAGCGAAGGGAGCACTGCGATGCCGGTATTGATGATTGGCGAAGTTCCGAACCTGAGCGAGGAGGTGTACGGGGCGATGATCGGTCAGATGATGCCCCTGATGCGAGCCGCCGAAGGCTTCATCTCACATGCGGCC